>CBINOW010000010.1:0-58230 GCA_966252395.1 uncultured Oleiharenicola sp.
ACTTGCCGCCGGACTCGAACTTCTCGATGCCGGCCAGCAGGGTGCGCAGACCCAGAAAAAGCCGCAGCAGCAAGAAGGCCGCGGTGTATTCGTTGCAGAAGGACTTGGCGGGGGTGGCGGTGTTGTCGCTCATGGTGATAAATACGGGGAGGGGAGGGGTTCAGACGCCGAGTCGGGGCGGCCGGTCCTGGCGGCGGAGAGGTGATTATTGGGTGATGGCATACGGGAGCCCGCCAGGGGTCCCGTATTCGAGCTTCGCACCGATCTCAGACCTGCAGTCCGCTGCAACACATCGAACGCGGGGTAGCCCAAGGCGTTCTCCCAACTACGTGGGCGGGACGGGTGGAAGATGTCAGCTCATTTTCGCTCACGAGGGGCCGGATCCTTGTCCCCTGTTCCTGTGACAGGCGTTCCGGCGAGGTATCTGATAGTCTGGCCACGCTGCGCCCAAATTGGTCGCAGTGCCACCCCTAGGCCCCACCCATCACCCCGGCGTGTTTCATCATGCCTCAACACAGTCCCCTAACCCCACCGGACAACTTATCGCAGTTGTCGCATCTTGGTCGCTTTGCGCCCGAGCTCGCCTGCACGCGGCGAGTCGGGAGAGGCCGCGCCAGCAGACTGGTTTTTGGGCGGTTGAATCACCTCAGAGTCGCACCCCGGCGGTTCCGACATCCGGGGTTGCAGGCCATGGATCGCCTCATCCGAGGCGAAGCTGCCCATTTTCCGTCCCGCCCCACGAACACGAATCCCCTCCCACACACTCCCTGATGCGGACGGCTCACCCCTAGCAAACCCCAACGTTCCAAATGAATAAGATGTCCCACCGTCGTATGCTGACCCTGTTGTCGGCACTTACATTCGGAGCCTGCTCCATCTGGGCGCAAACCGTTGCGCCCAGCCGTGAGTCGGCCACCCCCGCGAAGGATTCGCCTTCTCTCAGCACCGAGTCAGAAGGCGAAACCATCGTCCTCGATCCCTTCACTGTCACGACCGATACGGAGGGATACCTCGCCGAGGACACCCTCGGCGGCGCCCGCATCCGCACGAGGCTGATCGACACGCCCTCGGCGACGTCGGTTATCACTCCGAAATTCATGCAGGACCTCGGCGTCCACAATGCGGAAGACTTGCTCCGCTATACCACCAGCACGGAGTCAGGCGGATTCTATGGTAACTTCTCCGGTTTGGCCTCCCGTGGCTCCGGTGTCGCGGGCGAAGGTGATCGCCTGATCAACTCCGGAAACGTCAATCGCGCGCGTGGTATCAGCAACTTGGACAACACGCGTAACTACATGCTGAGCTCCATCCCCTGGGATGGCTACAACGTCAGCCGCATTGACATGACCCGCGGCCCCAACTCCTTCCTCTTCGGTGCGGGCAGCGTGTCCGGCATTCTGAACTACGCGACCAACGACGCCAACTACAAGGACGGCGGCTCCGTCGAGGGAACCTACGGCAGTTTCGGTTCCTGGCGCGCGACCCTCGATGTAAACAAGGTCATTTTGCCTGGCGAACTGGCCCTCCGCGCGGACTTGGTGGACGACAGCAGACTCTATCAGCAGGAACCCGCCTACAGCCGCAGCAAGCGTGGCTATGTGGCGGTTCGCTACGATCCCAAGTTCCTGCAGTTCCCCTCGGCCCGCACGAAGATCCAGGCGAACTACGAGCGCGGCAAGACCAGGTCCAACAACGCGCGCATCCTGCCGCCGACGGATTATTTCTCCGGTTACATCCGGGATGCCCGCCACAGCTCAAACGGCTATAATCCTTGGACCTACGAGATGGGCGGTGGCTCCGGCGGCACGGACATGAGCGGGAGTTACTGGGTTAACGCCGGCTCTTTTGGCAATTGGTATCAGTGGGACCATTCCCCCCAGTATAAATGGGATGCTGCGACCGGTCAGCTGACGATGGCCGGCGACCCGGGCTATCGTTTGCCGGCCGACATCAGTGTTTACGGCGTCACGCCCAACCGGTGGCACGTTCGCACGGGCGGCTATGATACCTATGCCAAGAACATGAATAAGGAATACCGCGACTCTCATGGCGGGGCTGACGGTGGACCCTTTGCCGGCGCTCAGCTCGGCTACGTGAAGTATTTCGACCAGACGATGAACGATCGCAGCTACTTCGACTATTACAACAAGCTGATCGACGGTGACAACAAGAGCGAGTTCCAGGACTGGGATGCGTTCAGTGTCAATCTCACCCAGAGTTTGTTCAACAACAAGCTGAACATCCAAGCCGTCTACGCCTACGAGGAATACGACCGTGGCAGCCAGGGCATGCTGAATGCCCTGACGCCAACCATCATGATCGATCTCGATCAATACAACCTCGACTACCCGTCCTGGATGGGCGGAACCACCAATCCGAACGTCAACCGCCCGCTGGTATTTGGCCCGTATGGGACTGCCAGCCGCGACTTGACCACGCGTGAGAATTTCCAGCTCAACGCTGCATATACTCTCGATGTCGCGGACTTCATCCAGAACGACAAGGTGTCCTCCATTCTGGGCCGGCACGACTTCACGGTTTTGGGCAGCCGTTCCATCGCCACGGACTACAGCGAAGGATATAAATCGGTCGCCCTCGATCCGGCCTTTGCGATGAAGTGGCTTGGTGCCGCGAGACCCAAGGACAATCAGATGAACTGGCTCGCCTACCTCGGGCCCTCCGTGTTCTCGGGCGTGCACGAGTTCAGCAATATGCGAACGAACCTGAGCCCCCTGGCGTTCCCCATGCGGGTGTATGACAACACCGTGATCGCGACCACCGTTGATCCCACCGCTCCTTGGAATGCTCCGCAGCGGGACGGTTCCTTTGTTGCGCGGACCCAGCTCGACAATCCGGCCAACTACCGTGGCTACACCACGGCTCAGGCTTCCTTGATCACGTCGGACACGCACAAGAAAGAACTTCTGACCAGAAGCTCGCTGAAGGATCAGCTCATCGACTCCAAATCCTTCATGTATCAGGGGCATTTCTGGGACGACACGATCATCCCGTCGTTTGGTTACCGTGAAGACAAGACCCGCCAGCGCGGGACCATTGCTTCCGAGGACAGCATCACGGGCTATCGTCCTGAGATCACGGAACTCGCGCCGTCCGACCGGGAAGGCATCAGCAGCACCACGCGTTCGAAAAGCTATGGCGTGGCCATGCACATGCCCAAGTTCATCAAGAAGCATCTCCCGGAGGACATGAACATCTCGCTGTATTACTTCCACGGTTCCAACGAGACGCCGAAAATTCGCTATGCCATCGACGGCTCCGTGCTGCCGAACGAGTCGGGCGAAACGGACGACTACTCGATCGCCCTCAACTGGAAGAACACCCGCGTCCGCCTCACCAAGTTCAGGACCAAGAGCTTCAATACGCCGGCTTCCTACGGCAGCCCGCTGGGTGGCAGCGGTTGGTATATCGGCGCGGCACCAAGCTGGGCGCTGACGATGGCGGCGGGCGGATTGGTCGGTTATACCCACCCGGACAACAACACGATCCCCAATGCGGACCTTCGCAACAACACTTGGTGGACTGATTGGGGCCGTGCAGCTGCCAATCAGGCCATCATGCCCCAGATCGCCGAGGCGTTCAGCAACGAGTTCACGAAGATCTTCCCTCAGGAATTCTGGGACCGCTTCGGCAGCAACGTCGACGTGGCTGCGATCAAGAAAGGTGACTGGCTCAACGTGCTCAACGACCGCCAGGACATGTTCCCGTGGACGATCAAGGGCGCGGGCATCGAACTCCACGGCACGACTGCGATCATCGACCAGAACGTGGACTCGAGCGGCTATGAGCTCGAGATCGGCGCCCAGCCCATCAAGGGCTTGGACGTCAGCTTCTCTGCCTCCCAGATCGTTGCCGTCCAACAGAGCTTGGGCGAAGCGGCGGAGCGGCACCTCGGCAACATGAACCATCTCTTCAATGAGACGGCCTTCGGTCATGTCGCCATGTGGGGCTCCACCAACTCGGTCGGCGCCTGGCGGCAGTCGTTCAACGAGATGCTGTGGGCGCCCTACAATGTGCAGAAGGCCCTCGTCGGTTCCGAGCAGCCGGAACTCCGCAAATACCGGTTCACCGGCGTCGCCAACTACCGCTTCGACCATGGCCGGTTCCGCGGCGTGAACATCGGTGGTTCGGCGCGCTGGGAAGCCAAGCCGCACTTGGGCTTCGGCATCCACGAGACTGAAATCTCGGCGGGCCAGAAGATCTGGATCTCCGACGTCAACCAGCCGCTGTGGGGCGAGGCGGAGACTCACTTCGACTTCTGGGTCGGCTATGAGCGGAAGCTCAACGACTCGGTCACCTGGCGCACCCAGGTCAACGTCCGGAGCGTCGGTGAGACCACCAAGCTCGTGCCGGTCACGAAGCAGCCGAACGGCGACATCGCCCAGGCTCGCATCCAGCAGGGCCAGACGATCGACGTCAGCATGAAGTTCTCGTTTTGAGTCCGGTAGCATCGGATTCATAAGGTTGGGTTCCCCTGGGTTAGGGGAGTCCATTAGGGGGTGGCGCCGGCCGATAAGGCTGGCGCCACCTTCCGGGCTCCACAGCCCGATCCGAATCGGAGCAATCCTGTTCGTTTGACCGAATGCGGCGAGCATCCATTTCATGCTCGCCGCCCCATTTTCTCCGCGCCGTCCGCAGTCACCGGCGCCCAATTCATGAAGGCACCCCATTTGTATCGAACGAAGCGCTCCTCGTCAGTCCTGACGCTGGCGCTGCTTGTCCTGCTCCCCGCGCTGGCGCTGGCCCAGCTCCCCACGCCCACCTATGGGTGGAACCTCGGCAACACGCTGGAGCCGCCGAGCGGGGAGGGCTCCTGGGGGCCGGCGGCCACCCAGCCCCTGATCAACGCCGTCGCCGATGCGGGTTTCAACGTGATCCGCCTGCCGGTGGCGTGGGACAGCCACGCCAACCAGTCCACCTACCAGATCGACCCCGCGTGGATGGCCCGCGTGAAACAGGTGGTTGATTGGTGCTACGCCAAAAAACTCCACGTCATCATCAACTGCCACTGGGACGGCGGCTGGCTCGAGAACAACATCACCGACACGGTGAACCCGACCATCAACGCCAAGATGCAGTCCTACTGGACGCAGATCGCGACCGCCTTCGCCGGCTATGATGACCATCTGCTTTTCGCCGGCGCGAACGAGCCCAATTGCAAAACCGCGGCCGAGTGGGCGACCCTGCGCAGCTACTACAACACGTTCATCAGCGCCGTCCGCGCCACCGGCGGCAACAACGCCACCCGCTGGCTCGTGGTCCAGGGGCCCGACACCAACATCGACAAGTCCTACGACTGGGTGACCACGCTGCCGACCGACTCCACTCCCGGCCGGCTCATGTTCGAGATCCATTTCTATCCCTACCAGTGGACCATCATGACCAAGGACGAGTCTTGGGGGAAGATGTTCTACTTCTGGGGGCAGGGCTACCACTCCCCCACGATGCTCGACCGCAACTCGACGTGGGGTGAGGAAGCCTACGCGGACGAGCAGTTCCAGAAAATGGCGACCAAGTTCGTCAGCAAGGGCGTGCCGGTGATCATTGGCGAGTGGGGCGCTGTCAAGCGCACGGGCTACGCCGACCTGACGGGCACCGAACTGAGCCGACACCTCGCGTCCCGGACCTTTTTCAGCAAAACGATCACCGACAAGGCGAATGCCCTCGGTCTGAAACCCGTTTGGTGGGACGCCGGCGGCACGGGGAGCAACACCATGTGGCTCTTCGACCGATCCACCGCAGCCATGATCGATGCGGACAACATCAACGCCCTGACCGGCGGGCCGGCACTGCCGCCTCCCGGCGCCGGGCCCAACGCCCCCAGCGGGCTGTCGGCGAGCGCGTCGTCATCCAGTCAGGTCAGTCTCAGCTGGGCCGACAACGCCGCCAACGAGGATGGCTTTGAACTCGATCAGGCCACCAACTCGACGTTCACCAGCGGTCTGGTGACCACCAGCTTGTCGGCCAACACCACCAGTCGCACGGTCAGCGGATTGTCCGCCGGGACCACCTATTATTTCCGCGTCCGTGCGGTCAACAGCGCCGGATCCAGCACCTATTCCGGCACCGCGAGCGTCACGACCCAGAGTGCTGTCGTCGTCCCTCCCCCCGTCAGCTCCCCTCCGGCGTCGGGTGGTGGAGGCGGCGGAGGCGGAGCGCCGAGCGGGTGGTTTTTCGGCGCGCTCTTGTTCGTGGCCCTCGTGCGCCGGAGATTCGCTCGATAGCCCGACCTCCGGACAGAGAGGTTCTTCGGGTGGAGCCCGCGGCGCGAGCCGTGGGACCTCCTGTGTTTGTTGGAGTTCATGGCTTGGGGCTCCCGGGCAGGGCCGCGAAGGCAGCGCCCAAGCGTAAGCCGCGCTCCTCAGTGTCCCCTGTTTTGGCGACAGACGACGGACTGCGGCCTGTGTTAACCTGTAGTGGCGTCGTAGCCCCATCGTTCCCCCGCTGCAGCCGCCATATTACGCCGGCGCCTGATCGCGACGGTTTAAAGCGTGGGGTCAGCTCACCAGCCCCCTCCTCTCATTTTCAAGCTCTCCGCATCCATGAGGCCCGTTCTCCATTTCGTTATTTTTGTCTTCAGTCTCACGCTTGCGTTCGGGAACGCCTTCGCGACCCCGGCTGCCGCTCCACGCGAGCGCATCAACTTCGACGCCGGCTGGCGCTTCGCCCTCGGGCACGCCGCCGACCGCAGCAAGGACTTCGATCCGGCGGCGACCCCATTTTCCTATTTTGCCAAGGCGGGCTTCGGTTCCGGCGCGGCCGATCCGAAGTTCGACGACTCCACCTGGCGCGCGCTCGACGTGCCGCACGACTGGGCGGTGGAACTGCCCTTCAGTGAAAAGGGCAGCGGCTCCCACGGCTTCAAGGCGATCGGCCGCCACTTTCCGGAAAACAGCGTTGGGTGGTATCGGAAGAAATTCCACATCCCGGCCTCAGACCTCGGGCGGCGCATCAGCCTCGAGTTCGACGGTGTTTTCCGCGACTCCATCGTGTGGGTCAACGGCCACTATCTCGGGACCGAGGAGAGCGGCTACAGCGGCTTCGCCCGTAATATTTCGGAGATCCTGAACTACGGCGGCGACAACGTCGTCGTCGTGCGCGTGGACGCTTCGCTTGAGGAAGGTTGGTTCTATGAGGGCGCCGGCATCTACCGGCACGTCTGGCTCACGAAGACCGCGCCGCTCCACGTGGGCCGCTGGGGCACGGCTGTGACCAGCGAAGTGCGGACGGATCAGGCGCAGGCGGACGTCACGGTCCGGGCCACCCTCGCGAATGAGGGAACGGAACCGGCGAAGTTTCAGCTGGAGCAGACGATCATCGGACCCGATGGCGGCCGCCTGGCCTCGGCCACGCTTACCGGTCTGAAGGCGGCCCCGGGCATGCAGACGGATTTTTCCGTGGCGCTGGCTGTTCCCCGGCCCCGGCTCTGGTCGCTCGAAACACCCGTGCTGCACCGGCTGGTCACGGTCGTGCGCAGCGAGGATGGCGTCGAACTCGACCGCTACGAGACACCCTTCGGTATCCGCACGATCCGGTGGGATGTGAACGAAGGCTTCTTCCTCAACGGCCAACGCGTGGCGCTCAAAGGCACGAACAACCATCAGGACCACGCCGGGGTTGGCGTCGCCGTGCCCGACGCACTGTGGGATTTCCGCATCCGTCAGCTCAAGGCAATCGGCAGCAACGCCACCCGCTGCTCGCATCATCCGCCTGCGTCCGACTTCCTCGCGGCCTGCGACCGCCTCGGCCTGCTGGTGATTGATGAGAACCGCCTGACCGGCACGACCGACTATCATGACGACCATCTTCGGCGCATGGTCCTCCGGGACCGCAACCACCCGAGCATCATCCTCTGGTCGGTTGGCAACGAGGAATGGGCCGTCGAGGGCACCGACCAGGGCACGCGCATCACCGCGGCCATGCAGGCCTTCGTGAAGCGCCTCGATCCCACCCGGCCTGTGACCATCGCGATCAGCGGCGGTTGGGGTCGCGGCAATTCGCTGCCGGTCGAGGCGGCCGGCGTGAACTACATCGACAATCTCCGCGGCAGCGGCTTCACGACCGACGAATGGCACGCCCAGCATCCCGGCCAGCTCATGCTTGGCACCGAGGAATGCGCGTTCACCCAGACCCGTGGCGTCTATTTCGACAACCGCGATGCCTGCCACCTGCGCGCCTACGACTGGGATCCCTCGAGCTGGGGTTCGAGCGCGGAGCAGGGCTGGTCGCACTACGCGGAACGCAAGTTCCTCGCGGGCATGTTTGTGTGGACCGGCTTCGACTACCGCGGTGAGCCCACGCCCTTCGGCTGGCCGGCGATCGGCTCGCAGTTCGGCATTCTTGACACCTGCGGCTTTCCGAAGGACGCCGCTTACTACTTCCGGGCTTGGTGGCGCGACGAGCCGCTGCTGCATGTTTTCCCGCACTGGAACTGGCCGGGCCGGGAAGGGGAGGCGATTCCCGTCTGGGTGCACAGCAACTGCGACGAGGTCGAACTCTTTCTCAATGGCCGGAGCCTCGGTCGCCAGACGATGAAGCGGAACTCGCACCTCGAATGGATTGTGCCCTACACCCCCGGCACGCTCCGCGCTCAGGGCTTCCGCGACGGCCAGCCCACGCTCACCACGCAGGTCGAGACCACCGGCGCGCCCGCGAAGCTCGTCCTCACCCCAGACCGCACGACGCTCATGGCCGATGGCGCCGACGTGGCCGTGTTCGCCGTCTCGACGGTGGATGCGCAGGGACGGCCTGTGCCAGTCGCCTCGAACAGGGTGAAGTTCACCGTCACCGGTGGCCGCATCCTCGGCGTCGGCAACGGCGACCCGGCCAGTCACGAGCCCGACCAGGCGAGCCAGCGCAGCCTCTTCAACGGTTACGCCCAGCTGATCGTGCAAGCGTCGCGTCAACCCGGCGAAATCCGCGTCACCGCGGAGGCGGACGGACTCGTCGCCGCCGAAACCACCCTTGCTGCCACCCCGGCAAACTGAGCCTGCTTATTCCATGTTCGTGCGAAACGCCTCCGCCCGCCGAGTAAGCGCAATGCCCCGTCGCTCCGCTCTCAAACTCATGACAACCCCGTTTTCAAAAATCCCGTTTCCGGCCGTGTTTCTCGGATTGGCTCTCAGCGTCGCGCCGGTTTGGGCCGACGTGGCACCCGCGTCGCTGTTTTGCGACCATGCCGTGCTCCAGCACGGCCGACCGATCCCGGTCTGGGGCACCGCCGACGAAGGCGAAGCCGTCACCGTCACCCTCGCCGGCCAAACCGCCTCGACCGTGGCGCGGGGCGGCCGTTGGAGCGTGCAGCTGCCGGCGTTGCCGGTGGGCGGTCCGCACGTCCTGACGATCACCGGCCGGAATCGCATCGAGCTGACCGACGTGCTGGTCGGCGAGGTTTGGGTCTGCGGCGGCCAGTCCAACATGGAACGGCAGCTTGGCCTGCGCACGGGGCAGCAGCCGATTGACAACTGGCAGGCGGAGGCCGCCTCCGCCGACTTTCCGTTGATCCGCCACTTCGGCGTCGCCCAACGGCTCGCCTTGGAGCCGCAGACCGAGGTCGGGGGCGAATGGGTGGTCTGCACGCCGCAGACCGCACCCGATTTCACCGCCGTGGGATTCTTCTTCGCGCGCGCGCTTCACGTCGCTCGCGGCACGCCGATCGGCCTGATCCACAGCTCGTGGGGCGGCACACCGGCCGAAGCGTGGACCAGTCGCGAGGGGATTCGGCGGATTCCGGAGCTGCAGGACGCCGTGAGCCGACTCGATGCGTTCGCGCATGATCCTGCGTCGGCTCGCGCCGACTACGAACGGGATCTGGCCCGCTGGTTTGCCGAATACGACCCGGGCTCCCACGCGACACCAACCTGGAGCGCAGACGCTCTCAATATCGCCGCCTGGCCGCAGATGACCGTTCCCGTCTTGTGGGAAACCGCCGGTCTGGCCGGCTTCGACGGGATCGTGTGGTTCCGCCGTGAAATTGAGCTGCCGGACGCCTGGGCGGGGCACGAGGCGGAGCTCCACCTCGGCGCCATTGACGATGCCGATACGACTTGGGTGAACGGTCGTCTGGTCGGCAGCCAGAAGGTCTGGAACGCCCCGCGCGTTTACCGCCTGCCGGCGGGCACGCTGCGGGCTGGACGTAATGTCATCGCGGTCCGCGTGCTCGACACGGGCGGCGGCGGCGGACTTTGGGGCAACGGTCTCGCGATGCGGCTGGTGCGGAGCGATGATCCCACGCAGTCGATTTCGCTCGAGGGCGCGTGGCGTTACCAAAGCTCGGCTGCCTTGCGCGACCTCCCGGCGCCGCCGGCCGATGTGGCCGGCACTCCCGGCACGGCCACGGTCCTCTACAACGGCATGATCGCGCCGCTCCAGCCCTATGCGATCCGCGGCGTGATCTGGTATCAGGGCGAGGCCAACTCCGGCCAGGCGCAGCTCTACCGCCGGATTTTCCCCAATCTCGTCGCCGACTGGCGCCGGGCCTGGGGACAGGGCGATTTCCCGTTCCTGTATGTGCAGATCGCGCCGTTCAACGGCATGTCGCCTGAAATCCGCGAGGCCCAGAGGCTTTCACTGGCAAAGATCCCCAACTCCGCGATGACCGTGACGCTTGACGTGGGCGACGCCAATGACATCCACCCGACCGCCAAGAAGCCGGTGGGCGAACGGCTCGCCCTGGCCGCCCGCGCCCTCGCGTATGGCGAGACGCTCGAATACTCCGGGCCGCTCTTTGAGTCGCTCCGCATTGATGGTCCGCGCGCTGTGGTGACGTTCACTCATACCGGCGGCGGCTTGGTTGCCCGGGGCGGCGAACTGAAAGGTTTCACGATCTGTGGCGCCGACGGTATTTTTCATGCCGCCCAGGCCAAGATCGCTGGCAAAACCATTGAGGTCACTTCAGCCGAGGTGAGCGCGCCGACCGCGGTCCGCTACGCGTGGGCCGATGTGCCCGAAGGCAACCTCTACAATAGCGCCGGATTGCCGGCGTCTCCCTTTGCGAGTGATTCGCCCTGACGATTCGTGCCGACCCGCCGCTCTTCACCTCTTTCCCAAAATCATGATCCATCGGAAATCCCCCGTCCTCCTTCGTCCTCTCGGCCTTTTGGCCGGACTCAGCTTCGTCGCCTCCCTCTCGGCCAGCGCCCCGAGCGATGCCACTCCCAGCGTCATCGTCAGCACCGCCGCCGAGCCCGTTGCGGCCGGCAAATTCGTGCCGACCTGGTCCTCGCTGCGCCAATACGAGGTGCCCGGTTGGTTCCGTGACGCGAAGTTTGGCATCTGGGCCCATTGGGGGCCGCAATGCGAGCCGGAGCGCGGCGACTGGTATGCGCGTCACTTGTATTTCGAAAACGGACCGGCTTGGGGCACGAACGTCACCGCTTTCCACCGCGAGACCTACGGCCACCCGTCGAAGGCCGGCTTCAAGGATGTGATTCACGCGTGGAAAGCCGAGAACTGGGACCCCGACAAACTGCTCGCCCTCTACCGGCGTGCGGGCGCGCAGTATTTCTTCGCCCTCGCCAATCACCACGACAACTTCGACCTCTGGGACTCGAAGTATCAGCCGTGGAACTCGGTGCGTCTCGGGCCGCAGAAGGATCTCGTCGCCGGCTGGGCCAGGGCGGCGCGTGCCAACGGCCTGAAATTCGGCGTGAGCGTGCACGCGTCGCACGCGTGGAGCTGGTATGAGCCCGCGCAGGGAGCGGACAAGAAAGGCCCGCTCGCCGGCGTGCCCTACGACGGCAAGCTCACCGCCGCCGACGGCAAGGGCACTTGGTGGGACGGCTTCGAACCGCAGGATCTCTACGAGCAGCGGCATGCGCCTAATCCCGGCTTCGACGATCCCAAAACCATCCATGGGCGTTGGGAATGGCAAAACCTGGCCAGTCCGCCGGACCAGGCTTATTGCGAGAAATTCTACAACCGCACGATCGAACTCATCAACCGCTACCAGCCCGACCTGATCTATTTCGACGACACCGCGCTCCCGCTCTGGCCGGTGAGCGACGCGGGACTGAAAATCGCGGCGCATTTCTACAACCGCAACAACGCGTGGCGCGGCGACGATGGCGTGCTCTTTGGCAAGATCCTCGATCCCGACCAGCGCGATTGCATGGTCTGGGACATCGAGCGCGGCCGCAGCAACGTGATCGAGCCCGAGCCCTGGCAGACCGACACCTGTCTCGGCGACTGGCACTACAACCAGGGCGTGCTCGACCGCCATGGTTACAAGAGCGCCCGGACCGTGGTGCATACGCTGATCGATGTCGTCAGCAAGAACGGCAACCTGCTCCTCAACGTTCCGCTCAAGGGCGACGGCACGCCCGACGCCGACGAGATCGCCATCCTCGAGGGCATCGCCGCCTGGATGCAGATCAACCAGGAGGCCATTCACGGCACGCGCCCGTGGAAGGTGCTCGGCGAAGGCCCACAGCTGGCAAACTTGAAACCGATGCAAGGACCGGGCTTCAACGAAGGCGACGGCAGCCCGTTCACCGCCGAGGACATCCGCTTCGTGAGAAAGGGTGACGCTCTCTACGTCCACGTTCTCGGCGCGCCGAAGAGCGCTGTGACCATCAAGTCCCTCGGCACTGCGGCCCGGCTCCTCGAAACGTCGATCGCCCGCGTCACGCTTCTCGGCAGCGACGAAAAGCTCACTTGGTCCCAAACCGCCGAAGCGCTCGTGATCGAGGCGCCGACCGGCATCCCGAACCCGATCGCTCTGGTCTTCAAGCTCACGCTGCGCCCATAACGGGAGACGCTGCTTTCGTTCGCAACGGGTGAGGTATCGCGGAGCTTGCGCCGGTGATCTTTACTCGACGATCAGCTCGGCGATGACCCAGGGATTGTTCGGTCGCGTGCCGTTCTGGCGGAGCCAGACGTAGCGGCCACGGGTGCCGGCGGGCAGCTTGGCCACCGTTTGCAGGTGCTCGCCTTCCATCTCCAAGAGCGGTTCGCCGGCCTTCTCGGGATCGTCGCTGACGAAGACGGCGAGGCGGTCGGGCCAGTCCCACTCGCGGCTGCCGTGATCGAGGGTGATGGTCCGCACCGGTCGTGAGTTGTGCAGGTCGAGACGCAGCCAGCCGCCGGGCGCGTTGGGAATCACCCAGCAGGTGTGGCGCTGGCCGTCGGTCATGAGCGCGGTCAAGTCGCCGGCGCCCGAGGCGGTGAAGGCCGGCGGTCCGGCGAGGTTGGAACGGATGGCATCGACGGCGTCCTGCGCGGCGGCGGCGGTGGCCGGGTCGGAGAGGAACCGCGTTGCGGTCGCCAGCGCGTCCCGGTCGGAGCAGAGGCTGAGCACGTTCAACGTGGCGTTGCGGGATGCCACGTCGAGCGGCTGCGCAAGCAGTTGGCGGGCGTAAAGCGAGCGCTGGACCGGCGTGGCGTTCCTGCGGTCGGCGAGGAAACGGGCGGCGCCCTGCGTGGCGGCGTCGCGGATGGCGGGCTTCGGCGTGGCGGTCACGAGTTCGATGAGCACCGGCAGGGCCGAGGCGTCGGGCCAGCGGGCGATTTCAGCGGTGGCGGCCCGGGCGACGGCCTCGTCGTCCAGGCGCGCGAGCCGGGCGGCGGTCGCGAGCGCCGGAGCGCCGGCCACGCGGGACAGGACGGGCAGCAGCGTGAGGCAGGCAGCGGAATCGCCGGATTCCAAGGCAGCGAGCACCGGTGTGGCGCGCGTCGCCACGGCGCCGTCGCGCAGGATGAGCGTGATGAGCGCGCGGACGGCGCGGGCCGACTCCGTGCGGTTGGGCGCACCGACGGCCCAGGCGACCAACGCCGGCTGGTCTGCGAGCTGGGCGATGCTGCGGAGAGCGTCGAGCGCCTCCAGGCGCAGATTCTCGACCGGCGACTCGCGCAGGCTGAAGAGGAAGGGGATCGCTTCGGTGAGATTGCGGGCGGCGAGCAGTTGGATGAAAACCGTGCGGCGGGCGTTGTCGCCTTCGGTGGCTGCGCCGGTGCGGACGTAGTCGTCGATTCCGGGTCCGTTCAACCGGGACAGGCTGGCGAGCGCCGTCTTGGCTTCCTCACCCTTGCCGGTGGCGGCGACTTGAACGAGGGCGCTGGCGGTGCTCACCAGGCCGGGCATACGGCCCAGTGCCTCCATGGCGGCCAGTCGCACCCTTTCCTCGGTCGAGCCGTTGGCGATCAGCAGCACGCCGCTCACGGCGCCCGGTTCACGGCGCTGGGCGAGCGAAGCGACCAGGGCAATCTGGTTGTCGGGCGAATAGGCCGGCAGGCGGCCCGCGATGACCGTGCCGGCATCGGCATAGGGCAAGGCAACAACGGACTCGATCGCGACGCGGTGAAAGGCCGGCTCGGAGCCGGTGAGCACGTCATGGATGATCTCGGTGGCGGCCGTCGGGCTGGCGGCGATCAACTGGCGCAACGCGGCGGCGCGTGCGGCGAGCGGTGCAGCGGGGTCACGGTGGATTTCTCCGGCGATTTTGGCGGCGGTCATCGCATCGGTCTTGGCCGCGGCGTCGAGCCGGGCCAACAGGATGTAAGGGGCGAGCCGGTCTTTCGCGAGCGCCAGAGCTTCGAGCGCGGCAGGGCCGCCGATGCGGCCGAGCGCGCTGGCGGCAGCCGGCGCGGTGGCGGGGGTGTTAAGCAAACCGGCGAGTGCGGGGATGGCGGCGGTCACGCCGCGGGTGCCGACGGAATCGATCAGGCCCAGTTGCGTGCGTCCGGAAGCGGACAACAGCGCCTGGAGATAGAGGGTGTCGAGGGAGGCGCTCGGGACCGGATCGAGGGCGAGGCGCGCGTAGGCGGAAAGCGCCGGGTCGCCCAGCATCGGGGTGAGCGCGTTGAGCATCGCGACGTGGCCGGCGGAGTCTCCGGTCAGGAGGATCAGGCCGAGTTGCTGGGCGGCCTGCTGGCGCTCAGTCGCCGGGGCGTCGGCTTTCTGCAGGAGGGCCAGCAGGCTCTGCTGCGCGGCAGCCAGCTTGGTGGCGTCGAGGCCGGCGTCGTTCACGATCAGCTCGGCGGCCGAGAGCGGCCGGGGATCGTCGTCGAAGGCGCCCTCGGCTACTGGCGCGGCCGGAGTTGCGGCGCGGGCCGGTTCCGCGGCGGATTTGGGCGTGTTGGGCGTGGTGCAGCCGGCGGCGAAGAGCAGGGCACCGGCGGTCAGGACACGGGTGGTGTTCGGGGAAAGGACGGAGAAATTCATGGCGCGAGGGCGGCGTTTCAGAGGAGGGCGTAGGGGGCGCGGCGCGGACGGTCGAGGAGTCGGTTGGCCACCGGATCGTCGATGATGCGCTCGTGGACCGGGTCCCACTTCAACGGGCGCCGGAGTTGGCGGGCGATGCCGCAAAGGTGGCCAACGGTGGCGGAGCGGTGGCCGATCTCGACGTCGGCGATCGGCCGCTGGCGGGTGCGCACGCAGTGGAAGAAGTCCGTGTGATGGTCGTTGCTCTCGTAGAGGTGCTGCTCGGCGGCGCGCAGCGGGCGCGTGGCGAGTTCGACCGGATCACAGACGAGGTAGCCGTTGCGGCCGACGCCGACGGTGCCTTGGGTGCCGATGAACTCGATCATCGCCGGTTGGTTGCCGTCCACGCGCTGGACGGTGACGCCGTTGGCGTAGCGGTGGGTCTGGTAGGGATTGCCCTCGAAGCCGGCGGGGATGAACTCGACGGGACCTGAGGCGTCCATGCCGAGCGCCCATTGGATGATGTCGAAGTGGTGGGCGCCCCAGTCGCCGTTCTTGCGGGAGCCGTATTCGAGGAACACGCGCCAGCCGCCGCCGTAGTCGCTCTTCACGCGCAGCTGGTTGAAGGGATACCACGGTGTGGGGCCGAGCCAGCGGTCGTAGTCAAAGCCGGCCGGGATGGGCTCCTCGGGCAGGTTCTGCGGAGCGGCGGGAAAGTTTCCGAGCTTGGTGCGGATCAGCTTGATGTCGCCCAGCCAGCCGTTGCGGACGATGGTGGCGGCGCGGCGGAAGGCGGCCTCCGAGCGCTGCTGCGTGCCGGTCTGCAACACGCGGCCGGTGCGACGGGCCACCTCGACCATGGTGCGGCCCTCGCGCACCGTGAGTGTCATGGGCTTTTCGCAATAGACGTCCTTGCCCGCGCGCATCGCGGCGATGGAAACGGCGGCGTGCCAGTGGTCGGGCGTCGCGACGAGGACGGTGTCGAGGTCGGGCCGGGCGACGAGTTCCTCATGTGTGTCGTGGAGTTCCACGCCGTGGAAAGAGGCGTTGCCGGCGTTGCCCGCGTAGCTGTCCTCGATGCGCTTCCGCATGGTCTCGGCCTTGCTGCGCCACACGTCGCACAGGGCGATGATCTGGCAGTCGTCCCGGCCGAGGAGGCCGCCCACGTGGCTGCCGGCGATGAGGCCGTTGCCGACGATGCCGACGGTGAGCCGATTGCTTGGCGCGGAGGCGCCGAAGAGGCGGGAGGGCAGCACCAGCGGGGCCACGCCGAAGGCGAAGATGCCGGACAGGCCGCGTTTGATGGCGGTGCGGCGCGTGACCGCGGGCGAAGATGGGGAGGGCGAGGGGATCATGTTAAAAAGGGAAAGAGAAACGAAAGAGGCGTTCCGCTGCCACGCCGGTTGGCGGCGTGGCGGAACGGATGAAGGCACTGCGCGTTACGAGAGCTTGGTGATCCGGGCCACGGCCTGCGCCCGTGAATGCACATGCAGCTTCTCGTAGATGCGCCGGATGTAGGTGTTGACCGTGTCGAGCCGGATGCCGAGCGCCTCGGCGATCTCCTTGTAGAGATAACCCTGGGCGAGCAGGGCCAGCACTTCGTTTTCGCGCTTGGAGAGTTCCTCGGCGGCCGGAATGGCGGGCTTCGGCTGATGCAGCTGCTGCACGACCTTGCGCGCGATGTTGCCGCTCATCGGCGAGCCGCCCGCGTGCACTTCGCGCAGCGCGGTCACCAGGGCCTCGCGCGAGGTGGTCTTGACCAGATAGCCCGTGGCTCCGGCCGAAAGGGCGTCGAAGATGTGGTTCGAGTCCTCATAGACCGTCTGCATCACAAACTGGGTGTCGGGCGTCTGCGGTTTCAGCTGGCGCACGCATTCGATGCCGCTCAGGCCGGGCAGATTGATGTCCACGAGCACGATGTTGGGCCTGGCGCGGGCAATCGGGCCGAGTGCGCTTTCCACGTCGGGAAACACGCCCTGACAGGCGAATCCGTCGGCGCCCTCGATCCAAGACTTGAGGATGTTGCGCACGGACGGATCGTCTTCGACGACCATGACCGAGACGGGGGACGAGGCAGCGCGACTGGAATTCACAGTTTCAGATTTCACGAGAGGAAGCGGAAGAGAGAGAAGTGGCATCCGGCGCGGGGCGACGGACGCCGGCGGTGACGATGAAAGAGACGCTGGTGCCGCCGTCATCGCTCGAAATTTCACAGCGGCCTCCGATGCGCTTCAGCCGCTCGCGCATGTTGGGCAGCCCATGGCCGGAGGAGATGCGGTCCGGCGCCCGGCCGGCCGGGCTGGTCGCCAGACCCTGGCCGTTGTCCTTGATCTCGAGCACGAACGAATCGGGGTGCAGGCGGAACGAGATGCGCACCTCCGTGGCGTGCGCGTGCTTCGCCGCGTTGTTGAGCGCCTCCTTGAAGGCGAGGAAGAGGTTGTGGCGGACTTCCGTGGTGAGCGGCCAGGCCGGGACATCGACGGGCAGGTCCAGGCGGCAGCGGAGGCTGCTCGAGGCGAGGAAGGTCTGGGCAAATTTGCCCATGTAGTCCACGAGGCTGTCGAGGGTGTCGTGCCGGGGATCGACGGCCCACACGATTTCGTCGAGCGAGCGGGTGACCTCCCGGGCGGTGGTGTAGATGCTCGACAGCATCGCGGCTGCGCGCTCGGGCTCGGCGAGCTCGTGCTGGGCGGGCTGGCTGAGCATGGCGATGCGGGAAAGGCTGGCGCCGACATCGTCGTGGATGTCCTGCGCGATGCGCGCGCGTTCCCGCTCGATCTCGTGCTGCCGTTGCATCTGGTCGATTTTCCGCTGCATGCGGCGACGGGTCACGAAGCGGGCGAGCCAGGCGATCGCGCCCGCGGCGGCGAGCAGGCAGGCGCCCACGAACCACCACGTCTGCCAGAAGAAGGGCGCGATGACGAACGTCAGCGTGGCCCCGACGGGGTTCCACAGGCCGTCGTTGTTGCAGGCGATCACGCGGAACTGATAGCTGCCTGCGGGCAGCCGGCTGTAGAAGGCGGTGCGCTTGGAGCCGGAGTCGATCCAGGTCTTGTCGATGCCCTCCAGCCGGTATTTGAACAGCACCTTGTTCGGCGCCGCGTAACTGAGCCCGCTGAAGCGGAACTCCAGGCGCTCATGGTCGGGCGGGAGAGAAGCGGACACCTCCGAGCCGCGCACCGGCACGGTCCTGCCATCCACGACCAGCGACTCCATCACCACAGGCGGCGGGTCGGGGTTGGGCCGGATACGCCGCGGATCCACCGAGATCAGGCCGGCGCTGCTGGCGAACCACAGCCGACCGTCCTCCGTCCGGGCGGCGGCGGATTGCCGGCCACCTTGGAACTGGACGATGGGCAGACCGTCGCTCCGGTCGTAGATCAGGCTTTGGAACGTCGGCACCGCGCCCTCGGCGCAGCGGTTCAGTTCGCTCTTGGCCACGCGCTGGATGCCATGATGCGTGCTCAGCCAGAAGAAGTCCAGTCCATCGTCGAGGATTTTGCAGATGATCGTGTCCGCAAGTCCGTGTTCCGGGCCGATCCGGACGAACTTGCCGTCCTTCAGGCGGATCAGTCCGCCGTCCGCAGTGCCGATCCACAGCGCGCCGTCGTCGTCGGCCAGCAGGCTTTGCACCGAATCGCTGGCGAGGCCGTTGGCGCGGTGGTAGAAGGTGACCTGTCCATCCGCGATGCGCGCCAGGCCGCCCTGGGCAAACCCGCACCAGATGGTGCCGGTGCGATCCAAGGCTACGGCGCACACATCGTCGCCAAAGCCACCCGGGGAGCGCAGGAGCCAGTCGGCCTGATAGGGCTTCAGTCGCAGCAACCCTTCCCGGTTGCCGACGAGGAGATCGTTGGTGCCCGGCACGGGAATGAGCGCGAAGGCCGGGCTCCACTGGGGATTCACGCTGGCCGGACGGACGAAGCGTCCGTTTTCCAGCCGGTAGGGACCGCCCCACCAGTAATTTCCCGCCCACACCACACCGGTGGGAGTCACGGTGACGGAGCAGATGTAGCGGTTGTCCAGACCCGCTTCGGAGGCGTAATAGCTCCACTGGCCGGCGTGATGGCGATACAACCCCGAGCCGTCCGTGCCCACCCAGAGCGTTCCATCCTGACCGGCGGCCACCGCGAGAACGGAACTGCCGTTCCAGCGATCGGGAGGATTCAAGACGGAAAACGGACTGCTGCGGATGGAGACGAGACCGGAATTTCCGGACCCGATCCAGAGGGTGCCCTCGCGGTCCTCGAAGAGGAAGCGCACCCAATTTTGGGGCAGGCCGTTGAGCTGGCTGAACTGGACGGCGGGCCGGCCGTCGGCAAACACGAGGAAGAGCCCGCTGCCGACGGTGCCGACGGCCAAGGTGCCGTCGCGAAGTTCCTGGGTGCACGAGATCGTCGCCGGGGGCCAGGGAAAGTGACCTCGGTCCTCGATCCAGCCCCCGTCTTTCCATTTGCGAATGCGATCGTTGGTGAGAACCCACACCCCGCCATCCGCCGCGCCGATGAGGCCGCCGTCCGCTGCGTCGGCGAGGCGGGCCACCTCCCCTCGCTTGGGCGACAGGTCCTCCAAGGGAACGATGCGGTCATTGACCAAGCCGGCTGCCCGGCCGTTTTCCCGCAACCAGATGTGCCCGTTTGGGCCGCGCGACCAGCCCATGACACCGGGCCGCTCATCCGCGATCAAGGAGGGAAGCCGGATGTCCCGGTCGAGTGAATCCACCGCGCCGTTTTCCCGCATGGCCCACATCGAGCCCTGCTCATCACTGCCCAAGCCGATGATGCGTTCATTCTCCGGGCGTTGCGGGGACATGACCCGCTCGAACCGGCCCTGGTGGTAGCGCGACACATGCCCCGCTTCGTGACCGATCCACAGGACGCCCATACTGTCCTCAAACAGCCGCACCACGCGCCGGTCGGGCAGTTCCGGGGCGTTGGTGGGATTGAAGACCCGAAAGCGCTCGCCATCGAAGCGCACCAGGCCGCTGAAGGTGCCGAACCACAGGTAACCGTCCCGCGTTTGAGCGGCGGACGTCACCAGGTTTTCCGGCAGACCGTCCTCCGTTTGCCAGACGCGCACCGAGTAGCCGTCCGTCAGGAACGTGCTCGCGGCCTGGCCGGAGGTCAGGGCCAGCAGGGCGATTAGCCATGCAAAAGACGCTCTGGGATAGGAAGGCATCGGGTGGGGGCGGGGCGGACGGATGCGGAAAACACCGCGCACCCGGTGGGCAGAGGGTAGTTTGCCCGGTCGGCGCAGCAAGCGTGGAGCGCGTCGGCTGCGCGCTCGGAGCGCGACGGCGGACACGACACGATGAAGGGGCTGGACGACCATGGATAGCGCTGGTCTCGACGAAGAGGAATTGGAGAAAGGAGAGTGGGCCGCAGGCATGCCTTGGAGAAAAGGGGGAAGGCCCTGCCTCGGGGTGAACCAGCATAGTAGTGGGGATTGCGACCGGTCGCATGTCGCCAATTCCTGTGACAGCCCGCTGGCGGGCCCGGATTGACGCTCTGGATTGGGGTGTGCCACCCAAAGCGTGGTCGGTTTCGCAAAGTGTGCAGCTTGATGCCCGCTGTGCGCCCCCGTCTCTCTTCCACGCCCCATGATTTCCTCCGAAGCTATTTATGGCGCATGCCATGACCGCAACCACGCTGCTGGCCGGGAGCACCACCGACCGATGAGGCTTCATCCACGGACTGCGAATCAAACCATGACCAGACACGACTGGCCGAAAACTAGCCTGAGCGAGGGCAGGCAGGCGAATAATCCTGTCCAAACAAAGCCGCGGTCCGGCCCAGGGAGGTCCCGATGAGTGATGCCTCCGATGACGCATGTGCCGACTTGGAGAGCAAGCTCCGGCATTTTGATGAAGCCACGCTGGCTGCGATGCTGTGCGTTTTGCAGTCACGCTTGGGAACGGCCGGGGAGGCGCCGGGGGATTTTTTGCATGCCCGGGCCATCGCCCATCGCTTGGGCAATCTCAGGACGTTTCGCTTGGCCGCATCCCCACACCGATCTGCGTGAATGCTGGCGCCGCGCGCCGGCTTTACATCGCGTGGTTGGATTCTCCGACTAGGCGGGACAACGCCCGGAACATCCTGTCCTGCCCGCGTGGGTAATCTTCCCAACAACCCAACCGGTTCCCGTTTGAGCGCAGCGCTCGCGGCGTGAGGTTGCTGGTGCCCGGGGTGGGGCTCGAACCCACACTTCCTTGCGGAAAGGGGATTTTAAGTCCCCAGTGTCTACCATTCCACCACCCGGGCGAGGTTTGGGATTGCCGAGGGAGGATAGCGGCATGAAGTGGGGTCGTGGCAAGAGACTTCACCCTCCCGAAAGCGAGCCGGCGGCAAACCGCCGGGCGGATGCACGCATGAAGATCGGGTTCTTGGGCGGCAGCTTCGACCCGGTGCACTTCGGACACCTGATTGCAGCGCAGGATGTGCTGGAGCAGTTTCACCTCGACCGGCTTTTTCTCGTGCCGGCAGCGCAGGCCCCGCTCAAACCCAACGACGTGCAGTCCACGATCGAGGATCGCCTGACCATGCTGCGGGCGGCCACCGAGTGGGACCGCCGGTTGGAAATCTCCGACTATGAGCTGCGCAAGGGCGGTATCAGCTACACCGTGGATTCGGTCCGGCACTTCAAGGCCCAGTATCCGCAGGATGAGCTGTTCTGGATCATTGGCGGTGACCAGCTGCCGCTGCTGCACCGATGGAAGGATATCTCCGAGCTGGTGCAGCTGGTGGAGTTCATTTTCCTGGAGCGACCCAAGCACCCGGTGAAGCCGCACGTGGAAATTGACGGCCTAAGGCTGCACCGCTGCGACGGCCATCTGATTGAAATCAGTTCCAGTCAACTGCGTGAGCGCGTCAAAAACGGCCTGTCGCTCCATTATTTCTGTCCGCAAAAAGTGATCGCCTATATCGAAAGCCGGAAACTGTATCGCTGAAGCCCGATGAAAACCAAGACCACCCGCAAGCCAGCTGCCAAGAAATCGCCATCCGTCAAATCCCCGCGCAAGGCGAACCCCGCGCTGACTCTGGTCAAGGCGGTCGTGCAGGCCATGGACGCCAAAAAAGCCGAAGCCCTGCAGGTGCTCGACGTCAGCGCGCAATCCAGCATCACCGACTATCTCGTGCTCGGCACTGCAACTTCCGACCCGCATCTGCGTGCGCTGCGCGTCGAACTCGAAAAAGTTCTCGATTCACACAAGGCACGCATCCTCGGGATGGACGCCGCCCAAGGAAGTGGTTGGACGGTGGTGGATGCCTTCGAAATCATGGTGCATCTCTTCACGGCGGAGAATCGGCAAAAATATCGCATGGAAAGCCTTTGGCGGGATGCCACGGATATTCCTATCAGCAAATTGCTTAAGTGATTGATCGGGTGTCGCGCAGTCACTCCATGCACGCGGGGTTGCTATCATTACATTTATTTACCGCGCTGTTAGGGAAATGAATCTTGTCAAGCGAGGGCCTTTGTCATCAGATGCAAACCGCTCGCATGTATTGTGCGGGTGTCACATATATAACCAATAAAGCTAATCCCATGAATATTCGTTCCTCCAAGGGCTTCACCCTCGTTGAAATCATGATCGTTGTGGTCATCATCGGCCTCCTCGCCGCCATGGCCATCCCTGCCTTCCAGAAGGTCCGTCAGGCTTCCCAAGACAAGGCCGTGTTGAACAACGCCCGCCAGCTCTCGGCCGCCGCCGACCAGTATTATCTGGAATACGGTGGTTCCGCCGTTCCGCAGGCCAACCTGATCGGTGCCACCAACTACGTCAAAGCCCTCAACACCGTTGCGGGTGAGACCTATCCGACCGACTTCACCCAGGGTGTAACCATCACCATCACGGGCGTCGCTGGTCTCCGCACCATCACCTACTCGCCCTGATCATCTCTCCTGAGATGTTTCTTTCGGCCGCCCTTTTGGGCGGCCTTTTTTTTGACGCTGCGATTTCAGCAAAAGCTAAGCCGACGCCTTTTGTGAAAAGCCGTTGTTGTTACGGGAGGGCGAACCGGTTTTAAAAGCCGTCGCTCTTCCCCTGTATTTCCGCCGCCCAACATGAATTTCATCGCATCGCTCCGTGAGGACAGGCGCATCGTTTTCCTGATACTGACCAGCTTGCTCGCCATGGTCCTGGGCTTCTGGGCCCTGCCCCCGGCCACCGCGCTGCTGCTCGTCACGAAGGCCGGTTATTGGTGCATATTGGGCACGACCATCTGGTTTGGCTGGACGCTTTATCGGCTGGCGCGAACGGACCGGCCGTGGGTTGCATGGCGCGATCAATTCCCCCCGGGGGCGGTGCTCCTGGTGCTCGGTTGCGGGGTAATTCTGCTCGTGCACGAGAGCTACGGTTTTAAGATCCTCATGGATGAAATCATGCTGCTGGGCACCTCCATGGGCATGCATTTTGACAAACATTCCCTGGTGCCGGTGCGCGGTCACGACCTGCAGGGAGCTTTCCAGCTGATTGATGGCCGGCTCGACAAAAGACCGCTCTTCCAGCCGTTTCTGGTTTCTATATTGCACGATCTCACCGGCTATCGGCCCGAGAATGTCTTCGTGCTTAACTCGGGCCTGATCTTTGTGCTGCTGGGCTTGGTTTATCATGTCGGCCGAAAATTGGCCGGCCATATGGCGGGATTTCTTGCCGTGCTGCTGCTTACGAGCCTGCCGCTTCTGGCGCAGAATGCGACCGGTGGCGGATTTGAACTGCTGAATTTGGTGATGATCACCGCCACGCTGGCCTTGGGGATACGTTACGTCGAGAAGCCTGATTTGCCTGCGCAGGCGGCACTGTTGTTGGCGTCGGTCCTGCTTGCGCAGACTCGCTATGAGTCGGCTTTGTTTCTGCTCCCGGTGGGCCTGATGCTGTTGCGGGCATGGTGGCAGAATGGGCGGCCCTTGTTGGACTGGAGCACGGTTTTTGTTCCGCTGCTCTTCCTGCCAGTGGCGTTGCACCAGAAGATCTTCAGTGCCCGTGAGTCAGCCTGGGAGATGGCCAGCCAGCCGGGTTTCGAGCGTCCGTTCTCGCTCGCTTATGCCCCGGTGAATATTCCCCACTGGTTGAGTTTCTTCTTCGACACGACGGGTGAGCACTCGAATTCCCTGGTTCTGTCGGTCTTGGGATTCCTTGCCCTGCCGTTCATGTTGCTCTGGGTGTGGAAAACCCTGCGTGAGGCGGGAAAATCGGGACCTGTGCCGCACGCCCATGCCATCTTTGCCCTCGGCTTCGCCGCGCACACGCTCCTGATGCTGTTTTATTTCTGGGGCCGGTTTGACGACCCGGTCATCCGCCGGCTGAGCCTGCCGCTGAACCTCTGGCTCGTCCTAGCCGTTGTGATCGTGGCTTCGCAGTTTGCCCGCTTCAGATGGACCTGGCCGGTTTTGCTGGGGCTGACGGGGGTGGGGATTTTTTCCACCTCTTTGCCGGCGATGGCGCGGCATGATTATTCCATGGATTATTATGTCGGGCGGGAAACCGAGTGGCGCCGTGAGTTCATGAAAGCGCACCCGGAGAAGGACTACCTCTTCGTCGACACCGATGCCCTGATCTGGATAACGCACAAGGTTTCCGCCACCCCCGTGCAGCAGGCGTTGGATCGCAAGGGCATTCTTCTCTTCAATTTCAAGAACCACACCTTCACCGCCTTCTATGTCTTCCAGCGATACAATGTGGAGGCCGCCACCGGCGCCCTGACGGTGCAGCACGAGTATGATCTGGGCCCCGATTACCAGCTGGAGACCGTCTGGGAGCGTCGGTTCACTCCATTGACCGTCAGTCGGATCAGCCGCATTGTTGCGATCAGGGAAGGAGGGGAAAGCGCGACGCCGCCGGCGCCGCCAGCCCCGGCCAAGGAGTTGACGCCGGCGGAGCGGGAAAAAATCCGTCAAGAATACTTTGAGCAGTTGATCAAACGTCTGCCTTGAACGCGTGCCCGTGAATCCTCCGGTTGAAAGTCGGGTCGTGCTGCCAGCCTTGCCTTGGGTGCGGCTGGTCGCATTTCTGGCGATGGGAATGGTGGCGCTCTATTTCGGATTCATCCATTTCACCGTTGAAGGAGCGCGGAATGCCCTGCGCGAGGGCGGATACTATTTTATTCTGGCGACATTTACTGCCTGGGTGGCGGCGACCTGGCTGGCTTGGCGGCGGCGGCCGGTCCACGCCGAGGTCTCCATGCCGGGACGGGTGGACTGGATTCTGGCGATCCTGACTGTGGCGGTGCTGACCGGGCTGGCGCTCGTGCATGAAACCTTCCGGAGCAAGATACTCTACGACGAGTATGTGCTGCAATCGACGGCTTATAACTTGCACTTTTTCCGGGACAATTCCGCGATGGTCCGGGGTTATGAGATCCAGGGTGTGTTTCTCTCCACCGACAGCTATGTGGACAAGCGGCCCGTTTTTTTCTCGTTCCTGCTTTCGCTGGTCCATGACCTGTCCGGCTTTCGGCCGGAGAATGTGTTTATCCTGAACGGTCTTCTGTGCGCGGTGACCCTGATGCTGGCCTGGTGGCTTGGTTGGCGGCTCAATGGTCGCAGGGGCGGATTGCTGGCGGTTGGTCTGCTGGGAACATTGCCCCTGTTCGCGCAGAATGCCTCGGGTGCGGGCATGGAATTGCTGAACCTCTGCATGCTGCTGATCGCGATGCACGCGGCCGCGCAGTGGCTGGAGCGGCCGGACGAATCCCGCCTCACTGCATTCGTGCTCGGCATCGTTCTGTTTGCGCAATCCCGGTATGAGTCGGCAGCCTACGTGCTGCCGGCTGCCGCGGCCATCGCGCTAGGTTGGTGGCGGGCCCGGCGGGTGGTTGTGTCGTGGGGAGTCATCGTGGCTCCGCTGCTTCTGGTGCCGGTGGCGTTGCTGCAGAAAGTCATCTCCAACAGCCCTATCATGTGGGAGCTGCGGGAGAACCAGACCTCCCGCTTCAGCGTGGAGTATCTCGCGAACAACCTTCATGGAGCCTGGCAGTTTTTTGGTTCCGTGGGCGTGTCGCTGGCCAACTCGCTGCTGCTCGGGGCGCTCGGGCTGCTGGCGCTCCTGCTGATTGGCGGTCGAATTCTGCTTGGCTGGCGCAAAAGAGACTTCTTCTCACCCGTGCGCCAAAGCCTTCTCCTTTTCGGCGCGGGCATCGCCGCTGTGACCGGTCTCATCATGTTCTACTATTGGGCGGCCCTGAACGATCCGATGGCAGCCCGTTTTGCGCTGCCATTTCACCTGCTGCTGGTGCTGGCGGTCGTGGCGGCGGCTGCATTCCTTGACCGGCGGTGGCCGGTGAGTTGGGCGGCACTCGTGGCGGTGGGGCTTTTCCTGCTCGGATCCTCGGCACCCAAGCAGTCCTATCACTTCTACTCTCACCTCGGAAACGACGAGGTTGAGTGGGAGCGGCGCTTTGTGGCCTCCTTGCCGGCGGAGAGCAAACTGGTCATCAGCAACAAATCCACGCTGCCGTGGCTGATCGACCGGACTCCCTCCATCCTGCTCGAACGATCCCGCGGTGTGGCGGATCGTCTGTCCGCGCAGCTGGACATGCCGGACTTCCAGGAGATTCTTGTGACTCAGGGCATGCGCCCGACCTCGCGGGAGGGAGATTATGAACTGACGCCAGAGGACAAGTTGCCTGATTGGTTTGAGCTGGAATTGCTGGCCGAGCGCCGCTTCGGCACCAAGCTGGCTCGCATCAGCCGGTTGGTCGCGGTGCACCTGCCGGCCGATTTCAAGGCGTCCACGCCGCCGCCCGTCACGAGCGGTGAAGCGCAGGCCGTGGCGCATCCGAATTGAACACCGCCTTGCGCATGGCCGAAAAGGTTTCTCCGTCCGTTCCTGTGCTTGGCCGAAACCAGGGCTGGCTGTTGATCCTGCTCGCGGCGGCCACACCGGCGGTTTTCGCGTTCGTGACGGGCAACATTTGGGAGGATTTTTTCATCACCTACCGGTCCAGCCTGAATCTCGCGAGGGGCGACGGACTGGTTTATGAGGTTGGCCGACGGCTCCATGTCTTCACCTCTCCGCTGGGAGTGCTGCTCCCGGCCGGATTCGCCAAGCTGCTCGGCACGGAAGACCCGTTGGTGGTGATGCAGGCGTTTCGAGTTTTCTCGTGTCTCGTCCTGGCGGGCGCCTGGGCCGTGGGGGTGGCCCGTCTCGGCGGTGGCCTCGCGATTGTGGTGACCGCAGCGTTGTGGCTGCTGGACGCCAAACTCGCTGCGTTCTCCACGAACGGCATGGAAACGGCCCTTTTGGTCTTGTTCGTCGTGATGGCGTGGCGGGCCTTGGTTGACGGTCGCATGAAGCAGGCGGGCCTGGCGCTGGCGGGTGCCCTGTGGACGCGGCCTGACGGCTTTGTCTTTGTCGGTGCGGTCGCCGCCGGGGCCTGGCTGCTGCGGGGCGGGCCGCAGATCGGCTGGCGCGGGTGGATGAAAATGGCGGCGATCGCGGGCCTGCTCTATGCCCCATGGTTTGTGTGGGCCTGGCTGTATTACGGGACGCCGGTGCCCAACACGATCCAGGCCAAGGGGAGCCAGATGCTGAGCATCGAATCACTGGGCCTGCTCGCCACGTATCCCTTCCGCTATGTGTTCGGACACAGCACGGTCCATGATGCCTTTCTTCCTCCCTACTTTTTCTTTGGCGGCTGGCCGGGGTGGATCGGCTGGTATGGCCGGGTCCTGGCTTTGTTCACGGCGGGCGTGGCCGTGTGGCCGCGATGCGACCGCCCGGCGCGGATCGCCGCGATCGCGTTCTTGCTGGGTGGCGCCTACCTCACGGTCAGCGCGCGTGCCCCGTGGTATTTTCCGGCCTGGCAGGTGCTGGCCTATATCGCGATTGGCGGCGGTGCCGCCGCCGTGTGGCGGCTGCAGGTGCTGCCGAAGAACGGCCGGGTCGCGGTGGTTGTCATGCTCGGTGCAATCATGGCCGTGCAGGCGTGGCTCTTTGTGGCCGTGGCAGCCCAATTGCGCGCCCAACAACAGTTGATCGAGTGGGGCGTGCGGGCTCCGCTGGGACGCCTGCTCGCGGGAGCGGCGCAGAGTCCGCGGGACACGGTGTTTCTCGAACCGCTGGGCTACATCGGGTTCTACTCCGGACTGGCGATGCGCGACACGCCGGGTCTGTGCGCCCCGGAGGTCATAGCGCTGCGTCGGCAAGGGGTTCTTTCCCTGAGCGATCTGCCGATCTCGTTGAAGGCAGACTGGGTCGTGCTGCGGGGAGCCGAATTTATGCGGTTCAACCCGGAGGAACGGGCGAAGTTCGAGCAGGCCTACAGCTTGTGGAAGGTGCTGGATCAGCGTGCGAACATCGAGGCGGTGACCTGGCTGCCCGGACGTGACTTCCTGATGTTCGACGCCTACTACAGCGTGTGGCGGCGCCGTTCAGGCCCGGGGACTCTGCCGTGAACCTTGTCGAGCATCTGCTGCGCGGGCTGCTGATCGTGGCGGGGTTGCTCCTGCCGGGAGCGGGTTGGGCGCTGGCGATTCGCGCGCCGTTGCCGGGGTTTGCGGCGGGGGTGATTTCCTTGCTGCTGATCTTTGCGGGAGTGGTTGGTTTGCCGGCCTTGGGTGTGTCCGTGTCCCTGTTGTCGTTGGCGGGATGGCTGGGGTTGATGGCCTTGGCGGGTGGAGTCTGTTGGCGGCTCAGTCGGCCTGTTTCGGGTGGACGTTTTGAATTCCCGCGCGAGTGGTGGCTGGCGTGGCCGGTGCTGCCGTTGGTGCTGGTCGCCATCTGGCGGGCGGTGATGCAGCCGCTGTCGGGGGTGGACGCGGATTTCCGCTGGGATCATCTGGCCCGGCTGATCGTCACAGGTGGCAATCTCGATTTTTATCCGCCGGTTTCGGCGGAGGACTTTGGCCGCTACTTCTGGGTCGATGGCATCGCGCCGCTGGTGTCTGGGGTCTATGCGTGGACTTACCTGGCGGCCGGCAGCAGCGCGAAGATCTGGACGGCGATCCCGGTGCTGATGCAGGCGGGCGGTTTGCTCGCGATGTTGTTCGCGCTGGCCCGGCAATGGCAGCCGGAGGCCCGCGCCGGATGGTTTGCCTGTGCGCTCGCGGGCGGGACCATGCTGCTGCAGTTCGCGTTCAACCTCGGACAGGAGACCGGACTCACGACGCTCGGGGCGGGTGGCATGGTGTATTATCTCAGTCACTGGCAGAGCCGTCGCGAAATCCGCCTGCTGGTGCCTGCGGCCTGCTGCGCTGGCCTCGCGGCCTGCGCGCGGGAATACGGCGCCTTTTGTCTGCTGGCGGGACTGGTCTGGCTGATCGCGTGTGAGCGGGGCATGCGGAGCGCGTGGTGGTTCCTGCTGATCGGCGCGGTTTGGCCCGGCCTGTGGCACCTGCGGGTCTGGTCCCTGACCGGTAACCCGCTCTATCCGCACGATCTGGCAGGACTGTTCCCGGTGAACCCGGTGTTCCGCGCGTGGATGCAGGGCTACGTGGACGATTACGGACAGGTCTGGACCCAGCTGGCTGGCTGGCGGGAATTTGGCCGTCTGATCGCGGTGAGCTGCCTGCCGGCGGTATTGGGATTGATCGCGAGCGGGGTTGGCGGGTGGCGGCGCCCGGGAACCGGACTCTGGTGGCTGCTGGGTGCGGCCACGGTGTTCGTTTGGTTGCTCTCCATCCCCTTCACCGCCGGGGGCCTTTTCTACTCGATGCGGGTGCTCGGGCCGTTGCTGCTGCTGGGCTGTGCCGCAGGAGGCGCGGTGCTGGCCGGATGGGTGCCGCAGGGCCGCTATCTGGCGGGACTGCTGGTCGCCTTGGGGTTGTTTGCGACGGACGCTTCGCTGCGCGCCCTCACGATGCCGCGGAATCCGCATGCGATCCCGGCCCGCGAGTGGCTTTCCGCGGGAGCCGTTTACCAGGAGGAGTTCGCGCGTGAGTCGGGGGGCTTTGTTGAGGCCGCGGTTTCCCGCGTGACCGGACGGGTTCTGTCCGACTCGGCGGGACTGCAGTCGCTCTTCCAACAGCACGGCCGGACGCTGCTGCCTCTTTGGAGCCCGGACGTGCGGTTCCTGTTCGAGCACGACGATCCGCGGGATGCTGCAATGAGGCTGCGCGAGCTGGGCTACAGCCACGTGCTGTTCAAGAGGGCGCAATCGAGCGCTGATTTTCTGACGAAGACCGGCGTGCTGAAAAAACTGGAGGGCCGGTTGGAGCCGGTCATGGCCAACGACACCTTCATCATGTTTGCCCTGAAGTCTTCCGCGGCAAAAGGGGTGGGCTCGCCCTGATGCCGGCTTGATTCAGGGGCGGGAGGCCCGGGCCCGTGCGATGGCGTCGGCGAGGGTGGCGACGTTGCCGTCCAGCGCATCGGCGAGTTCCTGCGGGCTGAGACGGTAGATCAGGATGGAGTAGCCGGCCGTGCCGTCGGGCTGGCGGGCGCGCAGATAGTGGCAGAGCCGCGCAAAGCGCAGGGATTCGTAGATATTCCAAGCATGCGACCATTCCTCCCGGGTCACACCGGCGAAAACCTCGGGCGGACCAAGAGGATCGGCCTTGATCGTCCGAAACGCGCGGTCGTTGAGCCGCAGCTGTTGGTAGCGGAGTTCCTGCTTCCCGGACCAGCGGGCCTGGTCGGGAGTATAGACGTGCTGCAGCATTGTCGCGCTCACGGCGTAGATTCCGGGTTCGCACCAATACCAGGGGCGTGGCCGGTCAAAGGTTGGCAGCCGGGGCATGAGCGCGGCGTCGGGCACAAAGCGTGCTGGTTCGTCGCTGCCGAAATACGAGATGTGGACGGGCTCGCCGGGCCGGCGGTGAGCCGAAAGCCATTGCCGCAGGGCCGGCAGATCCTGTCCCCAGTCGAGCGAACTGTCCACGAGATGCCGGTAGCCCTCGGCGGGTCCGCCGACGAGTGGGCTGAAATAGGCGAGGTGGTGCGGGTGGATGCTTGCTGCAGTGAAGGCGTGTCCACACAGCAGGCCCACGATCAGGGCGGCGAAGCACAGGCCGCTAGGGCGGGACCGTCGCCAGGCGCGCGCCGCGGCCCATCCCAGCAAGCCGCAAAACAGGTAGAGCACGGGATAGGTCGGTAGGATGTGGCGGTGGCCGATGTTCAGCTTGCTCGTCAGCGAGAACAGCCAGTAGATCCCGAAGAGGGCGATCAGCGGGGCGACCCGGTAGGCCAGCTGGACAATCCGTTCGCGCGGCAGGGTGCGCAGGTGAAGCCCGAACAGCACGGTGCTGGCGAGAAGTGCCAGCAGCAGCGTGGGGGGCGTCTTGTAGAGAAAGGTCTTGGGAAAAAACTCCACCCAGCCCCAGATGCTGTAGTCGCCGTCGAGGAATGCGCCGCGCGCCTGGGCGTGATACAGCACAAACGTCAGTCCGTAGAGCCAGCCCTCCGGCAGCAGCCGCCAGTGTCGGCAGAATTCGATCATTGCGGCCTTGGTGCCGCCGTAGGACAGGACCGTGGCCCACGGCAGATTGGGTTCCCCGCCGGGCAGGGCCGGATTGATCATGTCGAAGCGCCCGCCGAAAAAAAGCCAGATGATCGCCGCGGCCACCAGCCCTTGCGCGGCGGTGGAAATCCCGAGGGCAACGGTCTTGGCGGTGGCCGATTCGAAGTGCCTGCCGAGGAATGCCAGTGGTTCGCGCCGGAGGATGCGCAGCAGCGCCAGCACGGCAAAGATCGGCAGCAGCAGCACCGCGGTAAACTTCGCCACGGCAGCGAGGCCGAGCGTCACCGCGCTGAGGAGCCAGAAGCCCGGCCGGCCTTCGTGCAGGTGCCACCAATAGGCGGCGGGGGCGGCGAGCAGAAAAAAGGCCATGGCCATGTCGGAGGTCGCGAGGCCGCTGTGGGCCAGCATGGTCGGGCAGAGGGTGCAGAGCAGCAGTGAGACCCACGCGCCGGCCGCACCCCACAGCCGGTAGGACCAGCAGAAGACCAGCAGCGCGGTGGCCGCGCCAAACAGCGAATTCATCGCTCGGGCGCTGAAGAGCAGTCCGTCGGGATCGTTGCGGCTTTGGTAGAAGAAATCGTAGCCGACGAGCCAGACCACGGACTTTTGCCACGCGCTCGAGGTCAGCGGCGGGAAGTCGGTCTGCCTCAGCGTGGCGGGCAGCGCCTGCCAGCGCTGGGGCAGGCAGCCGTTCTCCGGGTGCAGGCGGTAGTCGTTCCAGTGGTTGAAGGTGTAGCCGCCGGTCACGTGCGCCAGCTCGTCGGCGGTAGTTGACTTTTCGCGCATCGCCAGCGTGGCCAGTGCGGCGTGCCCCAGGGTCAGGACGAGCGCGATCAGCATCAGCCGGAGCGGCGGGAAATTTGGTTGGGCGGAAGGCAAGCGCGGAACCCGAAAAAGGGAGAAGCAGTATGGACAGTTTTCATCGCGGCACACAACCTCCCGCTGATTCTGCATGAACGCGACCGAATACGCCAACCTGGAACAGGTCGAGGGAACGCACTGGTATTATGCCGGCAAGCGCGAGCTCGTGCGTGGTTGGCTGCACCGCGCCGGGCCGCCGCGGCCGTCGGAGCAGCTGCTCGATTGCGGAGCGGGCACCGGGCTCTTCGCCAAGGAAATGGAGGCGCACTGCCGGGTGCTGGTGCTCGACGACCATGAGGAAGCGCTGCGGCTGCTGCGGAAAAAATTCCGCCCCGACCAGATTCTCAGCCTGGCCGGCGACCGGGTGCCGCTTCCCGACGGCTCGCTCGACTACGTCACGGCGCTCGATGTGCTGGAACACACGCCCGATGACCGGGCCGTGGCGGACGGATTCCACCGCTTGCTCAGGCCCGGCGGGGTGGCCGTGATCACGGTGCCGGCCGGCATGGCGCTCTGGAGCGACTGGGATGTGGCCCTGCACCACTACCGGCGCTATTCCCGGGACCAGCTGAAAGAGCTTTTTCCGGCGACGGATTGGGAACTGCTCCACGTCAACTACACCAACGTGGTCGTCTATCCCGCGGTCTGGTTCGTGCGCAAGTGGCGGCGCCTTTTCCCGGCCAAGGCGGGTGCGGTGCGCTCGGAGGACCGGGTGCCGGCCGGTTGGTTGAATACTTTGCTGCGCCGGCTCTTCGTCTCCATGGCGCACTGGCGGCTGCCGTTTCCCTTCGGGGTCAGTTTGCTCCTGGTCGCGCGGCGTCGTTGAGCGACCAGTAGGCGGAGTCGCTCAGGAGACGGCCGTCCGGGTCGCGCACCACCGCAAGATAATCCTGCCAGGGAAGCGTTGGCGGCAACCGCGGGCCGATCACCGTGATCCGGAAAAGCCCGCGCAACGGCCGCTCGCTGGGCAAGGGCAGGGGCGGTCCGACGGGCCGACCCTCGCGATCAATCGGTTCGGCCACGCCGTGTGCGCCGGGGGACAGCAGATCGGGGCCGGGCGTCCACGGATACTCGACTGACTCGAGGCGGATCCGCGCCGGCCGCCCATCCAGCAACACCTGGGTGCGGAACAGGACCGTGCCTGCCGCCCGGTTGCCTTCGAGAAACTCATAGCGGCCGAAGATCGCCGCCCGACTGTCCACGGGCACGTGCAGGGTGAAGTCAGCGTAGCGGAAGAGCGGACGGTAATGGTTGCGGACGAAATCCTGCAACGGGCCGCCGAAGGGAATTTTTCCCTTCACCATGAACTCGTCGAGGGACTGGCAGGTGATGAGTGCGGTGCGCGGTGTGCTCGCGAGCCGGTTGATGATCTCCTGCTGGCGGGCCGGGCTCAGCAGCCAGAACCAATGGGTGGCGTTCTGCGCCGTCGGGGTCGGGATGCCGCTCCAGAGATTGTGGCTGAACATGCCCTGACGGGAAAACAGCAGGTCGGCATGAATCACGGCATTCAGGTGGAGCAGGCGGAACGCCTGGCGGGTCTTGCCGTCTAGACGAATGTCGCCGGTGCCGGGCAGGTCGAGCGGACGCGAGTGAGTATAACGCTGCCAGCCGGTGTAGCCGAGCAGACCGAGCAGAAACAGGGCGGTGGCGGCCAGGACTCCGCGGAGGGTCCGTGCCAGGGCGACGCCGCTGCCAGCAATCACCACAGGCAGCGCGACGCCGGCTTCGTATATGCCGGCGACCATGATCGGCACGCACAGGAAGGTTCCCCAGGCCAGCTGGCTCCCGGCCACTGGGAAAGCGTGCAGGATTTGCGGCAAGGCCACACAAGCCGCCGCCCAGCGTGCCGCGGACTGCGTCCGGTCTGCCGGTTGGCCAAGCGGAATCAGAAACAGGGGCAGCAAAGGCAGGCAGTAGGCGGAAAAATGGAAGATTCCGGCGTGGGTCGGCCAGTAGCGTGCCAATCCCGCAAGCGCCAGCAAGGCTGCGCCGCGCAACAGGACGATCAGGCGGATCACGAAAGGGCGCACCTGCCCGTGGGCGCGAAGGTCACGTCCGGCCATGAACACGACGGCGCCGCTGATGACCGTCAGCAGCCACACTTCCGGATACCAGTGCAGGCCGACCATGAAATGCGCGGGCATCCGCAGGGGGCTGACGACGATTCCTTCCAGCAGGGAAGAGACGCGGGTGCCATGCAGGACGACGATGCCAAACACCAGCCCGACCACCACGGCACAGGCAATCGGAGTCGCCAGCCAGGCGCGCGCCGTGCGGTTGCCGGCCTCGGTGGTCGCGGGGGAGATCCAAAGCAGGCCCAGCGCGGACAGGCAGAAGAGCAGCGCGAAGCAGAAGACCCAACCCAGGCCGAGCTGCCGCCCCATCAGCACCCAGGGCAGGGCCAGCAAACCGAGCGCGGCCAGCAGGTGCGCGCCACGCTGCCAGCGTTCCGGCCACGGCGTGTGCCGCAGCCCGAAGCAGGCGACGCCGGCGGCGAGCAGCAACCCCACGTTGATCTTGGTCAGCAGCAGCAGCGCAATGATGGCACCGAGCAGGGTGCAGGTGACGACCGGGCGGCGTGAATCCGGCAGCCCGCTGGTGATCACGGCGGCCAGCGCCACCAAAAGGGCGATGTGGCTGCCGGGATGGGACGGTTCCGAGGTGTTCTGCCAGCAAAGCGCAAACGCGATGACCGCCGCAGCGCCGGCGGCGAGCTGGCTGCGGGTCAGCCGCCAGCCAATCATCCCGCACAGCAGCGCCGACATGACCCAATGACCGAGGGTGAGCATCCGCCCCAGCGTGTGGGTCAGTTCCCAGCCCGTGATGGCGGTGACCAGTTGATGATACACAAAGGGCCACGGCCCGTATTGGGAGAAGATATCGTCGTAAAGCCGGAGTCCCGCCAGGTAGTTTCGGATCGATATGAGCACATAGCCCTCGTCGTCATAGGGCATGAACGTCGTGCTGATGAGCAGGTAGGCACAGGCGGTCAGCGCCGCGCCGAGCAAGGACCAGAGCGCGATCCTGGCGATCCGTGGGATCATCAGCGCCGGGGCCGGCGCACGATGTAGGGCGGCCGTTGCTTAACCTCGTCGTAAACCCGCGCCAGATACTCGCCGAGCACGCCAATGCCGATGAGCTGCACGCCTCCGAGGAACAACACGAGCGTGACCAAGGTGGTGTAGCCGATCGGAGCCTGCTCGACGTTCAGGAGGCGGCGCACCGCATAGAAGATGGCCGCGGCAAATCCCATCAGCGCGATGAAGGAGCCGACATAGGTGAGCAACCGGAGCGGAAGGTAGGAAAAGCTGAACACGCCGTCGAAGGCATAGCGCACAAGCTTCGCCAGGGTCTGCTGCGGTTGCCCGGCGGCGCGCTCCTGACGGTCGTAGAGCACTTCCGCCGTGTGGAAACCCACCCATGAACGCAGCCCGGGAAAGAAACGGTTGCGCTCCGGCAGCTGGCACACGGCCTCCACGGCCACGCGGTCCATCAGGCAGAAGGTGCCGGTGTTGGCGTCCATGCGCAGATCAGAGACCCGGCCGATGAAGCGGTGGAAGACATCCATGCCGAGCCGGCGCAGGCCAGTTTCCTGACGGGACCGCCGCACCGCGAGCACGACTTCCGCCCCGTCACGCCACCGGGCGACCAGCTCCGGGATCAGTTCCGGCGGGTCCTGGAGGTCGGCGTCCATCGTGATGATCGCGCTGCTACCCCGGCCCAGCGCCTCCGCTAGCCCGGCGGAGATGGCGGCTTGGAAGCCAAAGTTGCGGGAAAGCTCGACGAGGACGAAGCGGGCATCCGCCGCGGACCGGCTGCGCACCAGCCCGGCCGAGCCGTCGCGGCTGCCGTCATTCACCAGCACGGCCTGCCATCTGGTGTCGGGGTTCGCGGCGAAGAGAGCGGCCAATCGTTCGAACAGCTCGGGCAGCACGGCCTCCTCGTTGAAAACCGGGATCACGATGCTGACGATGGGCTGGCTCATGGATTCAGGGGCAGCGATGACAGATTGGCGGGCGGTATGCAAGGGGCGGGCGAATGAACACAGGAGAGATTACAGGCTGCTTACTGATCCCGAGGACCCAGCCGGAGCGATGTGCGTGTGGCCAACGGACCGACGCCATTGTCTCATTGCCAGCAAACCGGCGCCGCCGATCAGGGCGACGCCCCAGCCCCAAGGATTCAGATCGGAGAGGAAGGAGAGTCCGAGGCGGTGCTTGTTCTCCCAGTTTATCTGGGCCGCCAGCGTGAAATCGGGTTTGCCGGCGCTGAACAGGTGCGACTGGAGCAGGAAATGCACGCCTATGCCCATGGCCAGATCGAGCAGCCAGCCGCCCGCGTAAAGCCGGACAAGCCACCGCGGCACCCGGTCGATCCCGGCGGCGATCCACGCCAGCCCCAGCAGCACCATCGGCTGCAGGCAGATGTGGGCCAGGCCCAGCAGATCCGGCTGCGCATGCACGACCGCGTTGAGCCCGATCGCCGTGCTCATGGCGATCCAAGCAAAGCGCCACTCGGGCAACGGCCGCGAACTCCGCAGCAACCACACCGCGACCAGTCCTCCCACGGAGCCCAACGCCCACCAGAGTCTCAGCTGATAAAGGATGAACCACCAGTCCCGGAACCGCCCGAGCGGACTGGCCTGGGCCAGCAGGGGATGATCCAGACCAACGAGGGAAACCGGACAGACAGTGTGCACCAGGTTCCAGAGCGAGGTGTGCAACCGCTCCACCGGATCGAAGGCGGGCGCGATGGCGACGGTTGTGTTTTGCGCGAAGGTGGCGAACGCGCCGTATTGGGAAATCGCCCAGGCCAGCCAGGGCATGAGCACCACGATGGCCGCGGCCACCCCGAGGAGAGTTTCGGTTCGCGTCGCCGTTTCGCGCAGGCGCACTCCATGGCTGAGAATCCACGCCATGCCGCAGGCCACCACCCACACCCCGGTCGAATAGTGCGCCAACAGGCCGCCGGCGAAGGCGAGGGCGGATGTCAGCAGCCGCCCGGCAGCCGGTGCAGCGCTGAGTTGCGACCACGCGAGCACCACGAAGAAAGCGGCGGGCAGTTTCGTCCAGGGGAAGGTGGCGTTCTGCACCAGCAGCGGACTGCCCATGAAGATCAGCAACAACCACGCCTGCGCGGACTGGCGGGGATTCCAGCGGATCACGAGGATGCTCGCCGGGAGAAACACCAGGCAGCTCAGCAGGGTTAGAAACACCTGGTGGTTGTAGAACGCCCCGCCGGAAGCACTCATCAGCACGGCGGACCAAACATTCACCAGTGGCGGGCGCGCGGTAAGCGGGTAGTGGCCGAGAAACAGGAATTCCTTGGGCCAGCGAGCCAGGAAGAAATGGGCCCGGTCGTAGTGTTCATACCAATCGCCCTGCCACGCCGCACCCGAATAGCTGGCGACCAGCGCCTGCCAGCCCAGGCACCAGGCGGCGAGGAGCGCCATGCGTGTGACCGCACTCCTCACCACGGGGTCGCGCCCCAGTGCCAGCATGGCGGCCGGTCTGGCCGCGATCAGCACCAGGCCCGCACCCGGGGCGATCCAAAACCAGGAAAGCGGCAGGCCGGCCAGATAAACGGTAAACCCCGCCGCCCAACCACCGATCAGCGCGGCTGCCACGGCCAGGGTCGTTCTTTCCAGCGGATTCCAGTTTTTCAGCAGCGCGACCCACGGGCCGCCCAAACCGGCGAGAGCGGCGCAGAACAGCAGCAGGTCACGCGTCAGGAGCCAGGCCACGCGCGAATCTCCTCAACCCCATAGGTTGTATTTCACGATCGCGTAGAGCGCGCGGAAGCCGTCGCGCCAACCGATCTTTTTGCCCTCGGCGTAGGTGCGGCCGTAGTAGCTGATGCCGACCTCAAAGACCCGGCATCCTTCGAGGCGCGCCACCTTGGCGGTGATCTCCGGCTCGAAGCCGAAGCGGTTCTCCTCGATCTTGATCTTCTGCAGCACCTCCCGACGGAACATCTTGTAGCAGGTCTCCATGTCGGTGAGATTGATGTTGGTCATCATGTTCGAGCAGAGCGTGAGGAAACGGTTGCCCACCATGTGCCAGAAATAAACCACGCGGTGCGCCTCGCCGCCCATGAAGCGCGATCCGAAGACGACGTCCGCCTTGCCGTCGGCGATGGGCTTGAGGAGCTTCGGGTATTCCTGCGGGTCGTATTCGAGGTCGGCGTCCTGCACGATGACGGCGTCGCCCGTCGCGGCGGCGAAGCCGGTGCGCAGCGCGGCGCCCTTGCCGCAGTTGATCGGGTGGTAGAGCACGCGGTCCACGAGCGGCTCGATCTCGGCCTTGAGGATGTCGCGCGTGCCGTCCGTCGAGCAGTCGTCCACCACGATGATCTCCCGGTTTTTCACCGGACTGTTGCGCACCGCCTCGACGATGGAACGGATCGTGTTCCGCTCGTTGTAGCAGGGGATGACGACGGAGAGCTTCATGGGCGGGCTTTGGTTTCAACTTAGGGCTGCGGGTTGCCGGGGAAAGTCTTTTCGCCGGGATCTCGGACAGCGGGGGCCGAGGGGCGGAGGTTGACGAGCCCGCCCCTGAATGGCAGTCAACGGGTCGCTTTGCCGGACGCGACTTCCAAACATTCCCCGTTGGCCAATCTCAGCTGGCTCCTTGCCGAAAGAGGGTGGCGGGTGGCCCTTGGGTTGGTGGTGAATCTCGCGGTGGCGCGGCACCTCGGGCCCGGAGATTTCGGGTTGCTCAGCTACGCGCTTGGCTTCACCGCCATCTTTGCCTCGCTGGGTGGATTGGGCATCGATGACGTGTTGGCCCGGGAACTGGTGCGGGGTCGAGCAGCGTCGGCTGCGCTGCTGGCCGCCGGGTTGCGGGTGAAATTTTTTGGAGCCCTCGGCGCGTATGCCGGCCTGTTGATTGCGGCCTGGTGCTGGCGCCCCGGGGAAACGGGAGCTTGGGCGGTGGTCGCGCTTGCCGGTGCCAGTCTTTGGTTTTTGCCGGTGGACGCAGTGGATGTCTGGTTTCAGTCGCGGGAGAGGATGCGTCCTCCCGTTGTCGCCAGGCAGATTGCGCTCTTGCTGTCGGCCCTGCTGCGCTTGGCTTTGGTCTGGGCGGACGCGCCGCTGTGGGTGTTTGCGGTGGTCGTGACGATCGAGGCCCTGTTCATCGCCGTGGCGCTGGCCTGGGTGCTTCGGGCCGAATCAGCCTGGCCGGACTGGCGTGGGATGGGTGGAATATCTGCGGGCTTTCTGCTTCGGGAGGGCGGGCCGCTGCTTGGGTCGGGACTTTTGGTGAGCATCACGATGCAGGTGGATCGGCTGCTGCTGGTCAGGTTGTCCGGTGAGGCGGAGGCCGGAGTTTATGCGGTCGCGGCGCGATTCACGGAGGCCATGTATGCGCTGCCGGTTGCGGTGGGGGCGGTGTTGTTGCCCAGATTGACGGCCCAGCGGCAGACCGATGCGGGGGCCTACTGGGCGACCGCGCGCCGTGCGACCCTCGTTTTGCTCGGGGCCGCGGTGCTCCTGGCCGGGGCCCTGGCGGTTGGCGGACGCCTGCTGCCGTGGCTGCTCGGGGCAAAATACACCGCGGCCGCCGAAGTGCTGGCGGTGCATGCGTGGACTTTGGTGTTTGTTTCCCTCGTTTCGCTGCGTTCACGTCTGCTGGTCATCGAAGGGAAAAGTCTCTGGATACTCTTCATGTCGGCGGGCACCGTGGTGTTCACGGTGGCGGCCAATTTCTGGCTGATTCCGCTTCTGGGCGCGGTCGGGGCAGCGTGGGCCTCCGTCGCCGGCTGGGGGTGTTCGGCTTTGGTGCTGCCCTGGTTGCTGCCGGGCGTGCGGGGGTTTTCCCTGCAATGGAGCGGTCTCGCCAAGGACCGGCAGATTTGACCGTATTCCATCATGACCGCTCCAGCTGCGTCTTTGGTCCCTGCCGTCCTTTCCCTGATCGATGAGGTTGGCACGGTCTTTCTCGCTTCCGGCCGGGTTTTTCGCGCGGTCCGGGCGGAAGCCGTGACGGCGGTGGAGGAACTCCTGCGCAGCGGATTGCTCGAGGAACTCACCCGGCGTGGCCTGATGCCCGCAACCTGGCGGAGCGACGTCTCGATCCCCGGTTACGCCTTCGTGCTGGAGCACCAGCGCCTGCCGGTGGTCTCTTATCCTTACGAATGGAGTTACGGGATGCTGCGGGATGCGGCGATCCTTGTGCTGGAGGTCAACCGGGTGGCCCGCACTTTCGGTTGGGAACTGAAGGACGCCCACGGATTCAATGTCCTTTTTGACGGGGCGGGCCCCCGTTTTGTTGACGTGGGTAGTCTGACGAAGGTGTCGCCGGATGCGCGAGGCTGGCCCGCCTACGAGGAATTTCTGCGGTCATTCGAATATCCGCTCCGAATCTGGAGCGAGGGCGGAACATTCGTGGCCCGGCGGCTGGTCGCTTCGGCCGAGCCGATGAGCCACGCCGATTATGGGCTTTGTCACTGGGCATGGGTCCGTTGGACGGGGCCGCAGTTCTACCAACGCCTGCTGACCCGCTGGCATCAATACCGCCGGCTGTCGCGGCTCTCCGACTCGAAGTTGGCGGAGCGCCGCGCTTCCGGCTCCGGCCGGGTGGCCGCTTGGCTGAAACAGTTGCCTTGGTTGCCGGCGCAGGGTCTCTCCATGGTCGGAGTGCAGGCGAGGATTCGCAACCGCCGCCGCCGCAAGCACGGAGGATTTTGGAGTGACTACCAGCAGGAGGGGCAGGCCTTTGTGGCGACACCCCGTTTCCAGCGGATCATCGGATTGCTGGAGCGCTTCAAGGTCGGATCCATTGTCGAACTGGCGGGAAACCAAGGTTGGCTCTCCGAGGAACTGCTCCGCCGTGGGGTCGTGCAATCCGCGCTGTGCACCGACGCCGAGGAGTGGGCCGTAGACCAGGCTTACGAACGCACCAAGACCTCCGGGTTGAAGCTGCACACGGCGGTGCTCGATTTCGTGCATCCGCTGGCCACGCCGTTTGGGGAGCCCCCGTCCGCCCGTTTTCAGGCACAAGCCGTGCTCGCGCTGGCGGTGACGCATCACCTGCTGCTCACGCAGGCGGTCCCGGTGGAGCGCGTGCTTCGCAGCATCGGCGCGTATGCGACGGAGCTCGTGTTTGTGGAATTCATGCCGCTCGGGCTTTGGGACGGGACGCGCGCCCAGCCGTTGCCGGCCTGGTATGGCTCCGACTGGTTTCGGGCGGCCTTTGCGCGGGAATTTGAGCCGGTGCACGAGGAACAGCTCGAAGAAAACCGGCTGCTGTTCTGCGGCCGGGTGCGGCCGCGTTCCGCATGAAACGTTTTGTCCCTCCCTTTGTCCGTCGCTGGCTGCGCCGGCACTTTGGCTGGCAATGGTTTCGCGGCGACTATCCCGATTGGGCGCACGCACGCGCGGCCGCCGCGGGCTACGACGATGCCGCGGTTCTCGCCCGCGTGGTGGCGGCGGTGCGGGAAGTGCGGGCCGGCCGGGCGGCTTGGGAAAGGGACGGCATCCCCTTTGCACACGCGGAAATCAACGAGCCGTTGTTCGCCGTTCTCCGGCAGGCGGCCCAAGAGGCGGGGGGCCGGCTGGCGGTGATCGATTTCGGCGGGTCATTGGGCAGCGTTTGGTGGCAGCATCGCACGGCCTTGGCAGATATCCCCGCGGTGAACTGGCGTGTAGTCGAGCAACCGCACTTCGTTGCGGCCGGGCGCGAATTTTCGGACGCACAGCTGTCCTTCCATGAATTGTTGTCCGGTGCCCTGGCCGCCGGAGAGGCCCAGGTCATCCTGCTTTCCAGCGTGCTTCCTTACCTGGAGTCGCCGACGGAGCTGCTGGGTGAAGTGGCGGCCAGCGGATGCCGTCACGTGGTGATTGATCGCACGCCGTTGATCGGGACGAACCGGACCAGACTGGCGGTGCAGCATACCACCCCGGAACTGGGCGGCGGCAGCTATCCATGCTGGCTCTTTGCCCGCGAAGCGCTGCTGGCTCCCCTGATGGGAGAGTATCGCCTCAACCGGGAATGGGCGGCGCTCGACGATCTGTCGCCCGAGGTGCGCCACCGGGGGTTTCATTTTGTGCGGCGCGAACGATGAACCACGGTGATCCTGCTCGGGCAGTGACGGAAGAGCGGGGGCGCAGCCCCTGGTTACTCTGGCTGATTTTTGTCGCCGTGCTGGTTTGGCTCTGGCCCGGGCGCGTGCTCGTGCGAGGCGATGACTTCGGTTATTTGGAAAGCGTGACGGAAACCATCCGGCAAGGGGGACTGGTTTCCAGCGATTGGATCGAGCCTTTGAATTTCGTGCTGCCGCTCGTGTCGGCGGGAATCTGGTATCTGGGCGGCAGTTTTTATCTCGCGACCTTTGGGTTCCTCGGGGCGTTGGAGTTACTCAATTTTCATTTGTTGTGGCGTTGGCTGCGTCCGCAGCTGGTCGCAGGCTGGACCGGGCATGTGGCGGTGCTGGCGGTGGCCTTGCTGCCGGTCGGGTTGAACAAGACGGTTGAGTTCACCGGCGTTCCCCTCGGATGGGCGATGTTTCTCGGCGCGCTGCTGGCTTGGCGCCGGCAAAATCCCGGGCTTTTTTTCCTGTTGGTTCTGGCCGGCTGCCTGAACCGACAGAGCGCGGTGTGCCTGCTCGCACTCCCGGCCGTGGCGCAGCTTCGCCTTTGGCGGCGCGGAGGGCTCCCCGACTGGCGCTGGGTGGCGGGTGTCGTGGGCGTGGGTGCCGTGGTCGGAGCCGTGATGCTGAAGACCCCCGACACGCTGGCGCGCGTCTTGACGGAACGGCACCAGGACGAAAACACCGTGGGTCGGTTCGCGGGTCAGTTGCTTCTCGGGCTCGGCCTGCTGGGCGGCATCGCTGCCGGCTGGGCCTGGCTGGCGGGCGCGCTGGCCCTTGGCCGAGGGAATGGATTGCGCAAGCAGGCCTTGGTGGCCGTCCCTTGGTTGGTGCTCGGCGCCGGATTGATGCTGACGGATTCCGTCGTGTTGCGCTGCGAGACGCCGTCCCTCTGGCGTTATGGACCGCTGGTGGTGGCGGTAGCGGTCTTTCTGGCGGCCACAGTGCCCACGGCCCTGGCCCGGGTTGCACCGGAAGCTCTCGCGGCAACAGCGGTGTATGCAGTGCTCGTCTCCTGGCGCGGGGTTTGGTGGGACTATTACCTGTGCGAGCCGGCGCTGTTGCTGGCCTGGAGCGTCGCCCCTCAAGCTGCGAGGACCGGCGTGGCAGCGCCGGCGCGCGTGGCTTGTGCCGCCTGTGCTGCCGTCGCCCTCGTGGGCTTGCTGCCGGTCTGGCATCAGCTGCGATGGTCCGAGTCGAGGATCCTGGCTTATGAGTCGGCCTTGCGCGCGGGCCGGCTCGAGGTCACGGCTGCATCGGAAGCGCCGTTTGGGTTCCTCGGGTGGAAAGTCTTTCCAGCGATGGTGACACGGGCGGATGAGCCGGGCCTGAGGTTGAGTGATTTCACCAAATTCGTCGAAGCCGGTCGCTCGCATCTCGGGCCTCAGGGCATCGTGGTCCTTCCGCCCTTGCCGGACGTGCGCTCGCTGCACGGTTCGGGTGAGGTTTGGCCGTTGCCGGCAGGCTTCCGTCCGCGAAAGTTCCCGTTGAGTGATGGCGAATGGCGCGATTGGCTTGCCGCCCAGCAGCCATGAACCGGTATTGCACCTATTTCGACCGCGGCTACCTCGCGCAGGGCCTGGCCATGTGGCGTTCGCTGGAGGAGCATGATGCGGCCGCGACGCTCTGGGTGCTGGCGCTCGATGACGAGACGGCGACCGTGTTACGGGCGACGGGCGGGCCGCGGCTCCGGGTGCTGGAACTGGCCGATTTGCTGGCAGCAGATGAGGAACTGGCGGCGGTGCGGGCGGACCGGCCGCGCTCTGAGTTCATCTTCACGCTCACGCCGTGTCTGCTGCGACACCTTTGGCGGGTTGATGCGGATTCAGGTCCGCTGGCCTACCTCGATGCCGATCTCTGTTTTTTCTCCGATCCGTCTCCGGTGTGGGAAGCGCTCGGCGGTGGTTCGGTGCTGGTGGTGGGGCATCGGTTTCCCAAGTGGCACGACGACGCGTGGCGCGTCGGGCGGTTTAACGTCGGCGTGCTGGTGTTTCGTCCCGATGCCACGTGCCGGGCCTGTGTTGATTGGTGGCGGGCGCGATGCCTCGAATCCTGTGCGGTGACCACCGATGGCCGGGCGTATGGCGACCAGAAGTATCTCGAGGAGTGGCCGCGTCTGTTTCCCGGGGTGGTGGAACTCGCGCATCCGGGCGTGAATCTCGCGCCCTGGAATTGGGCGGGCTTCGATATCGCTTTGCGTGAGGGGACAGTGGTGGTGGATGGCCACCCGCTGGTGGTGTTTCATTTCGCGCAGTTCCGGCGCATCAGTGAGCGCTGGTTTGACTCCGGACAGGTCGAATACGGGATCATGCCGCTGCGCCTGCGTTCGCGGCTGTATGGCGAATACTGGCGCAGGTTGGTGGCGGCGGAGCGTGAGGTCCGCGCGGAGCTGGCGGGCTTTGCCCTTCCTGTCCGGGGCTGGCAGGCCACGCTGGGGCCGTGGCATCTGGCGCTGCTGCGTTTGTTCTGGGGCCAGTTTTGGCTGCGGCTCGGGCCGTGGTGGTTGTCGGGGCGGCTCGGAATCGGCCGGTGGTCTGGCCGCTTCATGGCGGTTTACCGGCGCAGAAGCCGGAGCGTGTCATGAAAATCCTCGTCATCACCCCGACACTCGGCGAGTCGCCTTGGCTAGAAGCGACAGTCGGCAGCGTGGCGGCGTTGCCCGTTTCACACCGGCATGTGCTCGTGGCGCCATCGGCGGCGGTGCCGGACCTCGCGCGCCGGTTTCCCCGCGTCACGGTGATGCCCGAAAAAGGGGGCGGCCTGTATGCGGCGATCAACAGCGGCCTGACCGACACGAAAGATTGGGACGCCTTCACCTACATCAACGACGACGATCTGCTGCTGCCCGGATTGGCGCGGAGTGTCGCGGCGTTGCAGGCGCAGGCAGGGCGTCCGGTTTTCGCCTACGGCAGGGTGCGGCTCATTGACAGGGCTGGGCAGCGACTCGGCAGTATTCCGATTTCCCCGCAGCCCGCGCTCAACCGCGCCCTCTACGCGCAGCGCCTCGAACCGGTTTATCAACATGGCACGCTGATCAGCCGTGCGGTCTGGGAAGAGCAGGGCGGTTTCGACGAAAGTTTCCGGCTCTGCGGCGACTCGGAGTATCTGGCGCGGCTGTGCATACGGGGCGTGCCGGCCGTGCGGGTGTGGGCCGAGGTCGCGGCGTTCCGGCTGCGCCCGGGCCAGCTGACCAAGGGCCGGGCGGCGATGGACGAGGAGCGGGCGCGCGTGGATGCGAAGCTGGACCTGATTCCCGTGCGCCGCACCTCGAGGCATCACTGGGCGCGCATGATTTTCCGCTCGGCCAACCTTCCGGCCTACGTCGGACGGCTCTGGCGGCACGGTCCTGTTTCCTTCGATCAACTCCTGGAACGCGGGGGGTGAGGCCGGTCAGGCGTAATGGTTGTCGCGGAACAGCGGGCTCGTGGCCGGTGCGAACGCCAGATCCATCTGCCAAAGCGCGCCATCCCCGGGCCGGCGCATCGGATCGGCGAGGTCACAGCAGCGAAAACCGCGGGCCTCGAGCCACGCGCAGAGTTCGTGGAAGCGGAGGCATTCGGGCGTCAGCGGGAAGTTGTAGGCCTCGATGATCAAGAGCTCCGTTTGCGCGAGAAGCTCGCCTGCGCCTTCGAGCACCGGCACCTCGTAACCGTGCGTGTCGAGCTTGAGGCCGTAGGGCCCGGGCAGGTTCCGGGTGGCGACGGCGTGCCGGACGGTTTCGACCGGGACGCGCCGCGTCTGCGCGCTGCCGGCGGCCGCGACGCCGCTGCCGTCCAAATCGGGATCCACGACAAAATCCACCGTGCCGGCCGCGCGGCCCGCCACCGCCGCCACGGGCATGAAGCCGTGACGCCCGGCGAGGGCAGCGAGAACAGCCTGGCGTTCGGCCAGCGGCTCGAAGAGCAGGAAGCGCGACTGCGGAAAATGCCGGCGCGCGCGCAGCGACCAACTGCCGTCCGAGGCCCCCACGTCGATCCAGGTGCCGATCTGCACTCCTCGGCCAGCCGCGCGCGCCAGCAGTCCGTCCATTTCGAAGGCTCGGTCGGCGCGGGCGAGATGCAGCCCAAGCGGGTGGAGCATCCGGTTGGCCAGATGCCGCAGACGTGCCTTGAGGGATTCGGCCATGGCTCAGGTGAACATCAGCGGTCCGCCGGAGCCAGCCGGAACCGGTAGCGGCCGGGTGTCGCCAGGACGACGCGGAGATCGGCAACCTCTTCGCTGAGAGCAAAGGCGCAGGTCTGGCGCAGATCCACCGCCACCGTCGGGCCGGTTGCCTCCTCGGTTTGCACGATGCCACGCCAATCACGCTTCAGCAGGCCGCTGCGGAAGATCACCGTGGTCTTGGGGAGCGTTCCGCCCGGACCGTCCGCCCGGCTGATGAGCAAGCGCGGCATTGATTCGGGATCCCAGCTTCCAGCCTTGAGCACAAATTCGGTGCCGCCCTCACGCTCGACGGTGAGCACGTTGCCTGCCCCGATGTCTTCGCGGCTGGTGTGGCCGACGAGCGGGATCTCCGCGCAATAGAGCCTCTGCAACCGGGGCTCCGCGGCGAGCAGCCGCAGGAAATCGGGGGAGACGGCCGCGCGAAGGTTGTTCACCGTGCGCACCGCCGCCGTGTGCCACGGTTGCATCGCGGCCGTGCGCACGAGCGTCAGCGCCTCGGCCGCCTCGCCGAGGAACGGCCGGTAGTGGGACAGGTTGTAACTGAACAGGCTCGGGCAAGCCGCCTGCAGGGCCGCTCCGTCTACCGTCGGCACCACCGCGTCCGGCCCGAGCCGGGCCGAAAGGGCGGTCACCTCGGTGCGCAGTTCGGCGACGGCGGCCCGGCGCCTTTCCGCATCGCGGAGCTCCGCGGGATAACCGAAGGGCGGGAACGCGACGAGCAAGCCGAGGGCGCCGAACGCCGTCTGGAGGGCGCCGAAGCCCAACAGGCCGATCACGGTCAGCTCCGCCATCACGCCGCGGCGTTGGGCCGTGCAGGCCGCCCGCAGGCTGTCCCAGCCGGTGGCCAGCAGCAGGCACAACCACAGATAGACCGGGCAAATGTGTTTGGCCGCCCAGCGCACGGTCCAGGAATCGGACGGCGGGCGGCCAAGCACCACCATCAGGGCGCATCCCCCGATGACCAAGCCCATGGCGAGCAGCGCCAGCCGCCGCGTCCGGTCCGACGCGAGCCAGGCGCGCCCCAGGAAAACCACGAAGGCCAGACTCACTCCGGCCGTGAGCCCCGCGAGCAATCCGACGGACAGCCGGGCATAGACGAACGGCGTGACCATCGAGAGCAAGGTGCCGCTCCCGATCAGGTAGGCCAGATCACGCGCCAGCTCTCCGAGTCCGCGGTCCGTCTGGCCGGCCATGCCGAGGAACACGCCGGGATTCACCACTTGGTAAGCATAGAGGAGGCAACCTCCGCTGCCGATCACGGCTGCGCCCAGCCCGAGCAGCAGCGGCCGGTTCCAACTGAACCAACCCGCGCGTTCTCCGACGGCGACAAGGTCGAGGCCGAGCCACACTCCGGCGAGGGCAGCGACATACACGCCGGAAACATCCACCAAAGGGGCAACCAAGACGCAGCCCGTCGCGCCCAGCCCGTGCCGGAGCTTGGCCGCCTGCTGCCACCGCAACAGAAACCACGAGCAGGCCAGGCCCAAGGCGGCGATCAGCAGGTAGGTGCTGAGAATGTAGTAACCGGCCATCATCTCGGCCCAAGGACTCCAAAAAATCACCAACCCAGCAAAAACTCCCTGCGCAGCGCGCGAGGTCCGGAGCTCCTCCAGTAAGAATAGGCCGGTGGTCAGCACGCTGCCCATGCACAGCCACAGCCAGAGATTGTAGGGCCACGCCGTGACCCCGAAGAGCTTGTAGCCCAGCCACGCGAGCGCGCGGGTCAGCGGCAACACGTGGTCGCCGTGCGGCAGCAAGACGGTTGCCCAAAATCCGCCCGCCTGCGCTCGCGTCAACAGCTCGAAGTCATCAAAGCGGAAAAAACCGCGGGTCAGAGTCGGCAGATACCACAGGACCATGACCACGTTCACGGCAACCACCGTGGGGCCGAACAGCAGAGCCAGAACGCGCTCGACCAGCCGCGACAGCGTGGTGCGAAAGCGCAGCACCGCGCCGCCCAACGCCAGCAAGGCGAGGCCCGTGACCAGCAGAAGGGTAGACGTTTGCCCCGAATGCAGCCGGGCGATGGTCTGGGGTGCGAGTTCGCCGCCCGCGCGAGCGATGCGCGCTCCGAGCAATCCGGCGACGTCCGTGTGCCGGGCCCAGAGCGCGGCGGCGGAGCAGCCCAGTCCGGCGACGAACAACATCCCCGAGACGAGTGGGGGACCGAAAGACGAACGCGGGGCAGGGGAAGCCATTCAGGAGGAGCGACGGAGCGCCTGCTTGCGCAGGCAGCGCGCGACGGAGCCGAGGTCCCACACCCAGCATTGCCAGCCGGGGAAGTGGCGGTGGCGCACGGTGATTTCCTCGCGGTAGCCGCTCCATTGGCCGCTGTCGCTCAGGCCGCAGCTGCCGCAGACGGCGATGCGCGCGGGGATGGTTTGGAAAGCGATCCCGGCCTGCAGCAAGCGCAGATTGAAATCATAGTCGGCGCGGGTGGGGAGCGTGGCGTCGAAGCCGCCGTGCTGCGCGAAAAGACTGCGCCGGTAGAAAGCGGCCTGGTGGTGCACGAAGTTGCGTTGCACGGCCGAGCCGGGGGCGGCGGGACGATAGACGCGGCCGTCGTCGTAGGTGGCTTCGCCCACGACCACGCCGGCGGTCGAGCTTTGCAGCACGGACTGCACGGCGGACAGCACGCCGCTGTCGGCTAATCGGTCGTCAGCGCCGAGAAACAACACCCACTCGCCCTGCGCAAGGCGGAGCGCCTTGTTCATGGCGTCGTAAACGCCCGCGTCCGGTTCGCTGAGCCAGGCGCCGAAGCGCGCGGCGTGGGCGGCCAGCCACTCGCGCGTGCCGTCGGTCGAGGCGCCGTCCACCACGATGATTTGATGGTCGGTGCTCGTTTGATCCCACACGCTGGCCAGTGCGTCGCGCAGCGCCGCGCCCGGGTTTCGGCACACGAGGATGACGCTGACGAGGGGCGCGGGCATGTGACAGCGCAGCGTTGCGGTCGCGATGCGGAGCGACAAGGCTGGATTGAGTGTCCGGTTCCCCGCCCATCCTCTCCATCATCATCGTGGCCTATCAGTCGCGTGCCGAACTGCCGGCCTGCCTCGGTTCGCTGCCGGCGGAGCTGCTGGGCCGGCCGGTCGAGGTGTGCGTGGTCAACAACTCGCCGGGCGACGGGGTGGCCGCATGGCTGGTGGCGGAGTTTCCGCGGGTGCGGCTCATCGAGCCGGGCGTGAATCTCGGGTTCGGCCGGGGCAACAACGCCGGCTACCGCGCCACGACGGGGGAGTGCGTGCTGTTTCTCAACCCCGACACAATCAGCAACACCCCGGCGTTGGAGCACTGCGTGCGGCGGGTGCTGGCCGAGCCAGCGCTGGGGCTGATTTCGCCGAAGCTCGTGCAGGCCGACGGCACGATGGATGCCGCGTGCCGTCGTTCGATCCCGACCTTGTGGGATGGCTTCTGCCGGGCCAGCGGACTCGCCGCGGCGTTTCCCGGCACCGCGTTGTTTGCGGGCTACAATCTCACGCACCTGCCGGTCGGCGGCACCTACGCCGTCGGGGCCATCAACGGGGCCTTCATGCTCGGCCGCCGCGCGGTGTTCGACGCGGTGGCCGGCGGCACGGGCGCGGTGTTTGACGAGGATTTCTTCATGTATGGCGACGACCTCGACCTGTGCATTCGCGTCGCCCGGTCGGGCAAGGAGGTGATCTACGATGGGCGCGTGAGCCTCACGCATCTCAAGGGCCTTAGCGTGGCCAAGGACTACGACCGCATGGCCGCCGCGATTTTCGACGCCAACCGCGACGTCTATCTGAAACACTTCGGAACCTCGGCCTGGGCGCGGTGGAAGTGGCGGACGGCCTTCGGGCTGTGGAAGCGCATCGCGTTGTGGCGGGCCCGACGCAAGGGACACCGGCAGGTGCGTCCGGTATGAGCGGCGCGCCAACCGCTGGAAAATCCCGCGTCCTCGCTGCAATCGTGGCGGTGGTGCTGGTGCTCGGGGCGCAGCTCACGTTGGTTGCCGTGGCGGGCACCGACATCCCGTTTCACGACCAGTGGGATGTCGAGGGACGCGGGCTTTATCCGGCGCTGCGCGACGGCCGCGCATCGTTGTCCGCCGTCTTCGCTCCGCACAACGAGCACCGGATCGTGTGGACGCACCTGCTCAACCGCGGTCTGTTCGCGGTCAACGGCCAGTGGGACCCGCTGTTGCAACTGGCCGCGGGCGTCGTGCTCCATGCGGCGGTTGCGGGCTTGCTGGTTTGGTTCCTCGCGTCCGGCCTGACTGGTGGGCCGACTTGGATTTGTGGCGTTACGGTGGCGCTGCTCTCGCTGCCGTTCGCCGGCTGGCACAACGCGCTGTGGGGATTCCAGTCGCAGGTGTATTTCGCGGTCGGCTTCGCGGTGCTCGGCTTTGGTTGGTTGGCGAAGAGGGAAGCCTCCGCAGCGAGAAGCATTGCCGGCTGGCTGGCCGTCGGCGCGTCCATGCTGGCCATGGGTCCGGGCCTGTTGGCGCCGGTGGCCTTAGTCGCTTTTTGCCTGCTGCGTTTCCGCGAAGGCAACGTCCGCTTGCCAGCGGTAGCGGTGGCCGGGCTGTTCGCGGTGGGCGGATGGTTTTTGCACACGCCGGTGGAGGCCCATGCGGAGCTGCAATCCCTCACGCTGATAGAATTCATGGTCGCGTTCGGGCGGATGCTGGCGTGGCCGCACACCGGTCAACCGTGGGCGGCGTTGGTGCTCAACCTGCCCGTGGTGATCGTTCTCTTCCGTCGTGTGGTGCGGAATGCACCGCCGACAGGAGCCGGGGACTTCGCGCTGCTGTTGGCGTTGTGGGGCTTCCTGATCGCGGCCGGAGCCGCTTGGTCGCGCGGCGGCGGCGGGGAATTCAGCGCGGGAGTGCCGTCGCGTTACGCGGATTTCATGGTGCTGTTGCCGTTGGCGAATCTCGGCTGCGTGTTCGCGCTGGTCCGCACGGCCCGGCAACGCTGGCTGGCGGTGGCGTGGGGCGGCTTTCTCCTGCTCGGCTGGGCGGGGCTGTCGGCGGAGGTGATGCGCGGCATCATCCTGCCGCGGGCGCGCGACCGCGAGGCGCCGGTGCGGCTGGTGCGGGAATTTCAGCGGACCGGCGACGTGGCGGTCTTTGCCGGCCAACCGCGCCTGCTGGTGCCGCATCCGAATCCGGAGTCGGTGCGCGCGGTGCTGAACGATCCGCGGATGAAAGGGGCGTTGCCGCCCTCGCTCCAGCCGGAGCAGCCCTTGGGCCCGCTGTCGCGCGGGGTGCGGACGCTGCTCGGACGTTAGCCGTTGTTGCGCCAGCGCACGAAGGTCAGGAGCAGGATCTGGCCGTCGAACCACAGCGACCAATTCTCGATGTAGAAAATGTCGTAGCGGATGCGCTCGGCGAGGTCGGTGTCACCGCGCAGGCCGTTGACCTGCGCCCAGCCCGTCATGCCGGGCTTCACGAGGTGGCGCGGCAGGTAATGCGGGATGACGGCCGAGAGCTGCTCGACGTGATGCGGACGCTCCGGGCGCGGGCCGACGAGGCTCATGTCGCCGCAGAGGACGTTCCAGTATTGCGGCAGCTCGTCGAGATTCCAGCGGCGCATCCAGCCGCCGATGCGCAGCAGGCGGGAGTCATTTTTCTGTGTGCTCTGGTTCAGGTGGTCGCTGGCGTCGGCGTCGGGTCGCATGGAGCGCAGCTTGTAGAGCGTGAATTCCTGGTGGCCGGCGCCGATGCGTGTCTGGCGGAAGAACACGGGACCGCGCGGCGACTCGGCCTTGATGAGTGTGGCCAGCACGGCGATGACCGGGGCGGACACGACCAAGCCGACCAGCGCGCCCGCGAGGTCGATCAGGCGTTTGGCGGCGCGGTTGAAGAGCCGGGAAATCGCGAGATCCTCGACGCCGATCACCGGCACGCTGCCGACGGTCTGCAGGCGCAGGCCGGTCAGGAAGATCGGAAACGAGGCCGGCACGACCTTCCATTCAACGTAGGTCTGTTCGCAGACGGCCGTGATCGCGCGCAGTCGGTCCGCCGGGATGTCGAGATGTGCGGCGATGAGGACATCGATGCGCTCGTTGAGGAGCACGGTGCCAAGGTCGCCGACCACCCCTAGCCGGGGCAGGGGGCAGTCGGTGACGCCCGAGCCTTCGTCAATGCAGCCGACCACCGTGTAGGGATGACCTGAGCCTTTCTGCATTTCTTGCACGAGCCCGGATGCCGCGGGATTCCAACCGAGCAAGGCGACGCGCCGCTGAATACGCGGCAGCAGCGCGGGGCGCGTGAGCACGCGGTAGAAAATCTCCCGCCACAGGCCGAGCAGCAGCAGTGTCACGACGGCCGCGATGATCACGAAGAGGCGGGAGATCGGCGGGTCGAATCGGAGGACGAGCGAGAACGCCAGATACACGACGACCCAGAACACCGTGCCGCGGGCGAGCAGGTTCAGGCTCTGCTGTTTGCGCAGCAGCATGCGGCCGTCGTAGAGGCCCTGCTGGGCGAAGGCGGCGACGAGGAAGATCACACCCATGATCACGAGCGGCAGGTAGGCGGCGAAGCGGGCGTCGGGCACCTCGAGGCCGAGCAGGCCGAGCGCGGAGTGATAACGCAGCCACCAGCCGAGGCTCAGGCCGGCGAAGGCCACGACCAGGTCGCCGCCCAACAGCAGGGCGGGCAGGGTGGTCTCGCGCAGGGTGTCGGGCTTGGCGCCGGGCATGGGGCTTTACTGAGGGGTGGAAGGGTTCGCGTCGAGCTACCTAAGTGGCAACCAGCCTTTGGGTGGTAACGGGAACGGCACCGAGGCGGGAAAACGCGGGTCCTCGCGCACATCGTAGAGATCGACGGGCGGAGCCAGGTCGGCGTTGCGCATAAGCACGGGATAGCCGATTCGGGTGCGACGGTAGCTGGCTTCCGGGCCCGGGGAAACCTGTCCGAGGCGGGGTGCGAGACTGAGCAGTAGTTCCTTCTGTTTTTCCACCCAGGGATTGTAGGTTTTGATCGTGGATGCCTTGCGGGCCAACATCTGCCTAAATTCAGTTGCGGCCGCCTCCCGCAGCGCGCCGATCTCCGGCACCGTCCACCAGGGCGAGGCGAGGAAGAGTGGTTCGTTGACGCACTCCAGCGCCAACGCCCGCGCGGCGCCGGCGTGGTCGCCTTGGTTCAAGCGGGCCAAACCCAGTCCGAAATATACACCGCCTTTGTCTGGCACGAGCCGGGCCGCTTCGCGGAAATGCGCCTCGGCCTTGGTCGGTTCCGGCACGACCAGGAGCCAGCCGAGGTTGAAGTGCGCGATTTCCTGGTCGGGATTTAGGGCGAGCGACTCGTTGAACAAGGCGGCAGCGCGGGCGGCTTGGACCGGATCGCGCGCCAGGCGCAGGGCCTCGACGTTCAGGGCCGGCGTGGGATCGCGCTGGCCGAGCAGGACGATAACGCCGGCGGCGGCGACCACGCCGAGCGCAGTGCCAAGACGGCGCACGCGGGAAACCTCCGCCGGGGCCGGTTGGGCCAGCAGCGCGGCCAACACCGCGACGGCGGCGGCGAAGACCGGCACATCCAGTTGGAAGTCGGTCAGCGAAAAGACGCCGTAGCCGGCGAGCGTGGCGGCGGCCAGGGGCGAGCGCCGCCAGTTCAGGGCGGCCAACCCGGTGAGCAGGCCCGCTGCGAGCAGCCCAAGTGCGCCGTTCTCCGCCCAGAGGTGGAGCGGGGTGCTGTGCAGCTGCAGCACATTCTCGGCGCCGCCGTCGAGCAACCGGCGGTAGCGCGGGTAGGCCAGCGGGGTCGTGCCCGGTCCCCAGCCGAGCCACGGCCGGTCGGCGCCCATCAGCAGGCCGGCGTCGAACATCGCGCTGCGTTGCACGGTGCTGGCATTGGGCGCCGCCGCCGGATCGGCGGGGCCGAGCAGGGAACGCACGCGGGGGTTGGCCACGGCCAGCAAGCCCGCGAGCAAGACGGCGAATCCGGTGGCGAGCAGGAATCGTTTCCAGCCAATCCTCGCCACCGCCACACCGGCGACCGCGAGCGCGACAAGCCCGAGCAGGCCGCCGCGGCTGCTGCTGGTGAACAGGTTCACCGTGACGAGCGCCGCGCCGGCCGCAGCCGTGACGCACCAACCGCCCCGGCTGCGCCAGGCGAGCCCGATCAGCGGGGGCAAGGCGAGCAGCATCAGGCCCGCCGTGTAGTTGGCGTGGCCGAGCGGATGCGGGTTGCGCATGAAAAAGATCTGCGGCGAAAAAAGCTCGTCCGGACTTAGCGTGGCAAGCCCACGCAGCCATTGGCCCAGACTGACCAAGGCCGTGAGGGCGCCCGCGCCGGCCCAAATCGCGGACAGTTGGTCACGGTGACGCGCTTCGTCGGTCTGCAGCCAGTCATGCACCAGCAGAAACAGGCCCGCCGCCGCCAAGGGGATGGCGGCCGCCAGCAGACTCGGCGCCCGATACGGACTGAGCAGCGCGCTCAGCAGGGGACCGAGTCCGACCGAGGCAGCCGTGACCAACCAGGGAACGGTCGGAAATCGCCAACTCCCCTCGCGCGCGATCAACCGGAGCAGGAGGGCAAGGAGCGGCACAGTCAGGGTGGCGACCAGCACCCAAGTCCAGGGAGTGGCAAACATCCGCGTGGCGCCGTTCTCCGCCAGCGTCAGCAGTGCGAGACCGGCCAGTCCGCCGCCAAGCAGCGCCCGGACGGGCAACCGGGTCGGATCGTGTGAAGCAGGGCTCATGCGCGACAGGCCATGACAGGGTGTGCGCGCGACGGGGGCGAGTCAGATTTGGCGTCAAGGCACCCTTGACGCTGGGCAAGCGGGCGGGGCATCGTCGCCCTCATGGCCGAAAGCGCTCCCCGCCCTAACCGGGCCCTGCTGATCAAGCTCGCCGTCGCCGCTGTTGTCGTGGTGGCGGGCGTCTTGTTGCTCGCGCGCGGCTACAACGTCAAGGGCCTCGTGCAACAGGGCTTGGAGCTGATACGCAGCGCGGGCGCGGTCACCTTCTTCCTCGCCATGGCGCTACTGCCGGCGGTCGGGGCGCCCCTGTCGTTTTTCTCGCTCACGGCCGGCTCGGTGTTCGGGCCGCAGCTCGGCCTGCCGACGGTCATCGTGCTGTCGCTGGCGGCCATCGCGCTCAACATGGCGCTGAGCTACGTCCTCGCGAGCCGCGCCTTCCGTCCGGCCTTGGAGTATCTGGTCAAACGGCTGGGCTACCGGCTGCCGCAGGTGAATTCGGGTGATGTGACCGACCTCATCGTGCTGCTGCGCGTGACGCCGGGCGTGCCGTTCCCGGTGCAAAACTACCTGCTCGGCCTCGCGGGCGTTCCCTTTGTCCGTTACCTCCTCGTTTCCTGCCTGATTCAGCTGCCGCTCAACGGCGCGGTCATTTTCTTCGGTGAGGCGCTGCTGCAGGGCAAGGGCAAGCTCGCGCTGGTCTCGTTGCTCCTGTTGCTGGCCCTCATGACCGCCACCCACATGGTGCGGAAACATTACGGCGCGAAGAAACAGGCCTCGCCATGAAACCGACCGACACCAGCCTCGAAGACTCCGGGCGGGTGCAGAGCGTGACGGACTTCACGCGCCGCGTGAAGGAACTGCTCAAGGGCGGGCTGCCGCCGTGTTGGGTGCAGGGCGAGGTTTCCAACCTCCGCGCGCAGGCCAGCGGCCACGTTTATTTCTCGCTCAAGGACGCCGGCGCGCAGCTCAGCTGCGTGATGTTCCGCGGCGACGCGGCGCGGCAGTCGGTGAAGCTCCGCGACGGCCTGCAGGTCCTCGTCTATGGCGAGGTGGATGTCTATGAGGCGCGCGGGCAATACCAGCTCATCACCCGTGCGCTCATCGACCACGGCGCGGGCCGGCTGCAGCAGGAGTTTGAGCTGCTCAAGAAGCGGCTGGCCGCCGAGGGACTGTTCGAAGCGGACCGCAAGCGCCCGCTGCCGCCGCTGCCACGCACGGTGGGTTTCATCACGTCGCCGACGGGCGCAGCGGTGCAGGATTTCATCCGCATCCTCCAGCGCCGGCGCTGGACCGGCCGGCTGGTCGTGTTGCCGGCGAAGGTGCAGGGCGAGGGTGCGGCCGCGGAGATGGTGGCGATGCTGCAGACTGCCGAAAAGCTCGACCTCTTCGACCTGCTCGTGATCGGTCGCGGCGGCGGCAGCATCGAGGATCTCTGGGCCTTCAACGAGGAGCCGCTGGTGCGCGCCGTGGCGGCGTGCGCCGTGCCGATCATCTCGGCCGTGGGGCACGAGATTGATTATACCCTCTGCGACTTTGCGGCCGATGTCCGTGCCGAGACCCCGAGCGGCGCGGCCGAACTCATTTCCAGTCAGTATCTTTCCTGCATCGAGCGGCTCGACAATGCCGGCGGCAACCTGGACGACATCGCGGCGACGCGTCTGCAGCACGCGCGGCAGCAGCTCGATCACCTGAGCAGCCGGTTGCGGTTGCTGTCGCCCGTTGCGGCCATCGAGCAGAATCATCTCCGGCTCGACGACCTGCGCAACCGGCTCGGCGCCGCCCTGCGCGGCTCGGTCCAGCAGGGCCGCCAGAAACTCACCGCCACCGGCGCCAAGCTGGCCGCGCTTTCACCGGAAAAGCGTGTCCAACTGGAGTCGCACCGCCTGCTGGCGCTCTGGAAGCGCCTCGAGTCGGCCAGCCCGCAGTCGGTGTTGAAGCGGGGCTATGCCATTGTGCGCGACGAGCAGGGCCGCCCGGTGGCGCGAGCCAAGGCCGTCCAGGCCGGCCAGCCGCTGGTCAACGAGTTCCACGACGGCCGGGTGCGCGTGCGGGTGGAATAATCGCCGGTTCTGGTTACTCTATGGGGAGCATGAAACCACGCACTTTGCTGCTGCTCCCCCTGCTCTCTGCCGGGGTGCTGGGCTTCGCTTCCATGAAATCCACCAAAACCACCACCGCCAAGGATGCCCTCGAGTGCAAGCCGGGTGAAATCTCCGCCTGCGGCCTGCCGTCCACCGTCGTCATCGACCTGAGCAAGGTGAAGGTGAAACGCACCGACGAGGAGTGGCGCGCGCGGCTCACGCCCGAGCAATACCGGGTCGCCCGCCAGCAGGGCACGGAGTATCCCTTCCGCAACGCCTACTGGGACAACCATGCGGACGGTGTCTATTTCTGCGTCGGCTGCGACACGCCGCTGTTCGACGCGCGCCACAAGTTCGACTCCGGCACCGGCTGGCCGAGCTTCTGGCAGCCGCTGGAGAAGGCCTTCCTCGGCGAGGAGCGCGACACCAGCCACGGCATGCTCCGCATCGAGTCGCACTGCGCCGTCTGCGGCAGCCACCTCGGCCACGTGTTCGACGACGGCCCGCGTCCGACCGGCCTGCGCTACTGCATCAATTCCGCGTCGCTGAAGTTCATGCCGCGTGCCGACTACGACCAATGGGTGGCGAAGGGCGGGGCGGGGGCGAAGTAGTTTTTCCGAACCCCGCCGCGAGAAGGATATCGCTATCGAACAAAGGCGGGGTTGCTTCGCCATCTCCGCCAAGCCTCCGTCGGAGACCTCGCCCTACAGGACGCCCTCAGGGGTAGAGCCAGTATTTCCTGCTCGCTGTCTGGTAGTTCGCGGCGCGCTCGGTCCAGTTCTTCACGAACAGCGCCGGGTCCACGCGCATGC
>CBINOW010000011.1:0-54802 GCA_966252395.1 uncultured Oleiharenicola sp.
AGGGGCGCTTCAGGATGAGCGAGATCTGGCGGTAGGCGACGGCGTGCTTGGAGAGATCGTCATAGACGATGAGCGCATCCATGCCGTTTTCCATGAACCACTCGCCGACGGCGGCGCCGGAGAACGGGGCGAGATACTGGTTGGCGGGATTGTCGGCGGCCGGGGCGGCGACGATCACGGTGAACTGCAGCGCATCGGCGGCCTCGAGGGCGGCGATGGTGCGGACGATGTTCGACTGCTTCTGGCCAACGGCGACGTAGATCGAATAGACGGGGCGGAAGTTCTTGTCGCCCGAGGCGAGGCCAACCTTGTTGATGCGCGCCTGGTTGATGATCGTGTCGATGCAGATGGTGGTCTTACCGGTGCCGCGGTCGCCGATGATCAGCTCGCGCTGGCCGCGGCCGATCGGGATCATCGAGTCGATGGCCATGATGCCGGTGAAGAGCGGCTGGTTGACCGACTTGCGGGCCATGATGCCGGGGGCGATCTTCTCGACGGGATAAAATTCCTTGGAGTCGATCGGGCCCTTGCCGTCCACGGGGCGGCCGAGGGCGTCCACGACGCGGCCGAGGAGGGCCTTGCCGACGGGGACGGAGAGGAGCTTGCCGGTGGTGCTGACCTCGTCGCCTTCCTTGAGCTGGGAGACGTCGCCGAGGACGACGCAGCCGACCTCGTCTTCCTCAAGATTGAGGGCGATGCCGATGACGCCACCGGGGAACTGCACCATCTCGTTATACATCACGTCGGAGAGGCCCTCGATTTTGGCCACGCCGTCGGCGACCGTGCGGATGGTGCCGGTGTTCTTCTTGACCGCCTTGGTGGAAAGCTTGGCGATCTGCTGTTCGATTTGTTCGATGACGTTGCTCATGACGTGAAACGGAAGGGAGGAGTGGCGGGGTTAGACGGAAAGGGCGGAAAGCTGGCCGGCGACGGAGGACTCGTAGATGTCGGAGCCGACGCGGACGCGGAGACCGGCGAGAAGCTTGGGATTGGGTTTCGCGGAGGCGGTGACGACACGCTTGTATTTCTGGGTCATCGCGCCCTCGATCATCTTGAGCGTGGCGTCGGCGATCGGACCCGCGTGTTCCACCACGGCGCGCGAGCGGGCAAGCTCGGCGGCGATGTAGTGGTGGTAGGCCTTCAGCAGCGTGAGCGGGTGACGGGGCGAAGTCTTCTCAATCCACCCGAGCACGCCGGCGACCTGGTCGGCGGACACGGTGCCGTTGACGACGCTCAGCCGGAACAGCTGCTTCGCGAGGGCCTTGGTCTTCTTGTCGGCGCGCATGGTGGGTCAGTTCGCGGGAAGCGGAAATCAGGTGAGGGAGAGCTCCTTGGTCGCGGCCTCGTTGTAGGCGGCGCGATCGGAGTCGGAGAGCTTCTTGGCGAGGACCTGCTCGGTGGTCTTGACCACGAGGCGGGCGATTTCGCCGCGGGCCTGGTCGAGCATCTTCTTGTGCTCGAGCTCGATCGCCTGCTGGGCCTTGGCGAGGGTGTCGGCGGCGCGGGCGACGGCGTCGGCCTGCTGCTTGTCGGCGAACTCCTTGGCGGCCTTGCGGGCCTCGTCGATGACCTTGGAGGCCTCGACCTGGGCGGCCTTGACGAGCGCGGCGGCCTCCTGCTGGGAGGCGGCGAGCTTGGCCTGCATGTCCTCGGCGTGCTTCAGGCCTTCGGCGATCTTCTTGTTGCGCTCCTCCATCGTGGCGATGGTGGGCTTGATGCCGAACTTGTAGAGGACGGCGAAGAGGATGAGGAAGCTGGCGATCTGCCAGACGACGTAGTGCCACTCGATGCCGAACTTCTCAACGATGGAGGCTTCGCCGGCGGCGTGCGCGGCGTCAGTGGCGGCGAGGAAGAGGGGAAGCATGGCGAAAGGAGTGGGAGCGGAAAAGGGATGGCGGCGCGGCTTTGCGGCGCGCGCCGCCAGTTAAACAGGGGATCTTACTTGGCGAGGAACAGCGCGAGGATGCCGAGACCTTCGGCGAGCGCCATACCGATGATGGCCTGCACGAGGATCTTGCCGGACGCGCCGGGGTTGCGGCCGACGGACTCGGCGGCCTTGGTGCCGATGAGACCGACGCCGATGGCGGCGCCGAGGAGACCGAAAGCGCTGGCGATGTTACCGGTGATTTCAGCGATGATCATGATGTTTTAGTGGGTTGTTGGTTGTGGTTGCCGTCGTGCGCACATCTGTTGGCACGCTCCCGACGGGAAAGGTATCAATGGTGGGCTTCGGCGTGTTCGCCCTCGGCGTGGTCGTGATCGTGGTCGTCGCCGTGGTTGCAGATCAGGCCGACATAGACGGCCGAGAGCAGCGTGAACACCGTCGCCTGGATGAGGCCGACGAGCAGCTCCATGAAGTAGAACACCGGGAAGAAGCTCGTGCCATGGAGCAGGTTCTCACCGCCGAAGACGTTGCCGAAGAGACGGACCGAAAGCGTGAAGGGTCGGATGGAGATCGAGAACACTTCGATGAAGCCGACCACGAGGAACACGAGCGAGAGGATCGGGTAGAGCCAGCCGGGGGTTTCCTTCTTGTCGGCCTTGTTGCCGAAGAGATCCCAGAGGATGAGCTTCGGGCCGGCGTATTTGAAGATGATGATCAGGAAGGCGCCGAAGGAAATGAGCGCGAGCGCGATGGTGCTGTTGAAGTCCGCGGTGAACGGGCGGATCCACGGCTGCGTGAGGTGGAAGTGGCCCTCGGCGTCCGCGTGGCCCATGCCGACGGTGCCGACGCCCGGGAGCAGGCCGGACCAGTTCTGAATGAGAATGAAGATGAAGAGCGTGACCAACAGCGGGAACACCGCCGGGAAGGCCTTCTTGCCGACGATGGGCTCGAAGAGATCGCGCAGAGCCTCAAGAATGGACTCGAAAACCGACTGCGCCTTGCCGGGGAGTATCTTCGGGTTGCCGACGGCCACCAGGATGAGCGTGATGATGGCCAGTGAAACCAACCAGCCGGTCACCATGCTGTTGGTGATGCGCCAGCCGCCGCCAAGATCGAAGAGCACCGAGGCCTTGGGCGACACGCCTTCCGCAAAAGCAGCGGTCGTGCAGAACAGAACGGCAAGCAGGCCGAGGAGTTTCTTGATGTTCAGCATGTGGTCGGGGCGTGGATTCGTCGCGTGTAAGGGCCGACTAGGTAGGTTTTAGCCCTGCAAAGCGTCAACCTTGGAAATGACAAATCCGGGGTTGGTGGGGTTAATTAGCGATGACATGGAATCGAAAGGAGCCTGCTTATGCCGGCCATACGGCCGGGCTTGCCAGCGGCGCGGGAGTCGGACAGTTGTAAAACCGATGGCTTCCCCCACTCCCGAACTCCTGAACCGCACCGTCCAGCCCCGCTATGCCAATGGCGAACGCAAGCTGGCCCGGAGCGCGTTCATGCAGACAACCTGGGGCCTGCTGGCCCTGGCGGCCATCGCCCAGCTGGGGTTGCTGGTGTGGTTGGATATCTTGTGAGGAAACCGGGGCGAGGGCGCCCCGGCTCCATTTAGGTTCGGACCGCCACCAAGGACTGGTAACTGGGTGCCCGGGCTTGGAAGACGGTCTCGTGTTCCATGGCCCAAGGGGCGGAGGGGTCGGGTTGCCAGGTTTTCAGGGTGCCCAGGAAGGCCGCGACCTCGTGGAAATACTCGGCGTAGTCCGTGCGGAAGTAGAGGCGCGCTCCCGGCCCGGTCCGCCGGGCCAGAAACTCGAAGAATTCCGGCTGCAGGAGCCGGTTCTTGTGATGGCGTTTCTTGGGCCACGGGTCCGGAAACAGCACCCAGACCTCCGCGAACGTGACCCCGGGCGGCAAGCACTCGATGAGTTCCCGGGCCTCGGCGCGGATAAAATGGCAATTGGGCAGCTTGGCCCGGTCGGCCTTGCGCTTCGCGCGCTCCACGCGCTCGCCGCGCAGGTCCACGCCCACGCAGAGCTTCTGCGGGTGCTCTCCGGCGTAGCGCACGAGGAAGTGGCCGTGGGCGCTGCCGATCTCGAGCACAATGGCCGCAGACGGCGGCAACAGCGCGCCCAGCTCCGCCCGCAAGGCGTCGCGGCGCTGGGTGACGTGTTCGACGAATTCCGGTTTGGGTCCCATGAGTGCCGCCTATTGGCGGCGAAAAACGCCAAAAGCCAAACGCCAAAGTCCAAACAGACGAACGGGGATACAAAATACCGAAGACAAACCGGGTTTTCGGTCCTCGGCTTTGTTTGGCGTTTGGAGCCTGGCTTTTGGACTTTGCCGCGAAGCGGCTCAGGTTTTCTGCCGGCGCGGCAGACGCAGACGGATGGCGAGTCCCCTCCCCTCGCCGCTCTCGGCCCACACGGTGCCGCCGTGCAGTTGCACGATGTGCTTCACGATGCTGAGACCGAGACCCGTGCCGCCTGTCTCGCGGGAGCGGCCCTTTTCCACGCGGTAGAACCGCTCGAAAATGTGCGGCAGGTCGGCGGCGGGGATCCCCGGGCCATCGTCCTTCACCCAGCACTCGATCTCGGCGTCGTCCGCGGCGGCCGCGCCGAGCTCGATGGTCGCGCCCTTGGGGGTGTATTTGAAGGCGTTCTCGATGAGATTGCCGAAGACGTGCGCGAGTTTTTCGCCGTCGGCCTCGATGAGACCGATCGAGGCCGGCACGTTTACGGTGACGGTGTGGTCGGCGGCCTGCGGGCGGTTGCGATATTCGTCGGCGAGTTCACCGAAGTAGGAGTTCAGGCTGAGCGGGGCAAATTTCAGGCCCGGCGTCGCCGACTCGAGGCGCGAGAGCGCGAGCAGGTCGTCGATGATGGATTTCAGGCGCTCGCTGTGGCGCTGGATCGTCTTGAGGAACTTGTCGCGGTCCGCGAGCTCCATGGTCTGGTGTCCGTCCACGAGCGTCTCGATGTAGCCCTTGATGATGCTGAGCGGCGTGCGAAGCTCGTGCGAGGCGTTGGCGACGAAGTCGCGGCGCACGCGCTCAAGTTTGCGCTGGTTCGTCATGTCGTGAATGACGAAGAGCGCCCACTGCGACTTGCCGTCGGGCGACGGGATGGGCGCGCCCGAGGCCTCGATCCAGAGCGTGTGGTCGCCGTCCACGATCTCGAATTCCTCGCGGGGCAGCACCGCGCCCTCGCGAGTGGCACGCACGTAGTCAAGGAACGGAGCACTGCGCACGATCAGTTCGAGACGCAGATTCACGAGATCGCGTGCGCCGGGAAAAATTTCGCGCAGCGCCCGGTTGGCGAGGTGAATATAGTTCGCCCCGTCCACGATCAGCACGGCTTCGCGGAGATTGCCGAGCGTGGCTTCGAGCTGGGCGAGCTGGTCGCTGCGCTGCTGCTGGAGCGAGTTGTTTTGCGTGATGAGGCGGTTGACGGCCTCGGTCAGCACGGCCCACGCCGGCAGGTAGGCGGCGGGGCTTTCCTCGTGCAGGAGCGGCTGGCCGCGGCGGGCGGCCTGCTCGAGATCGTGCAGCGCCCGGTTCTGTTTCCACAGCGCGCGCAGGCAGAACGCGAGAGCGACGGCCAGGGCGACGAGGAGGAGATAGATCATGCCGGGAGCTTTTTGTCGGCGATGCGGTAGCCGACGCCGCGGATCGTTTCAATCCAACCCGCTTCGTCGCCGAGTTTTTCACGCAGGCGGCGCACGTGCGTGTCCACGGTGCGCGTCTCGATCTCCGTGGAGTAATTCCAGACGTTCAGGAGCAGATGTTCACGCGTTTGGACGCGGCCCTGGCGCTCCATCATGATGCGCAGCAGCTTGAATTCGGTGGCGGTGAGGTCGAGGGCCTCGCCTTTAACGGTCACGCGGTGTGTGTCGCTGTCCAACTGGATGTCACCAACGCGTAGTTTGGCGGAGACGGGCTCCTTGGGTGCGGCGACGCGACGGAGGATCGATTCGACGCGGAGAACGAGTTCCTTGGGACTGAAAGGCTTGCTGAGGTAGTCGTCGGCGCCGGATTCCAAGCCTTCGATGCGGTCGTGGGGCTCGGCCTTGGCGGTCAGAAAGATGATCGGCACCTTGGCCAGCTTCGGGTCGGCCCGGAGTATGCGGCAGACCTGGATGCCACTGAGGTGAGGCATCATTATGTCTAGAATAACCAGATCCGGATTAAACCCTCGGGCTTTGGCGATGCTGGCGGTGGCGTCGTTGAGGGTTTCCACGTGGAACCCCTTTGCCTTGAGATGATAGGCAACCAAGTCGGTGACGTCGGGTTCGTCGTCCACCACGAGGATCTTTTTCTTCTCCATAGGCCGCAAAGTTATCGGGGCGCGAGTGACGCTTTCCAGTGAATTAACCCGGCGTCACCTGAATGTCACACCGTTATCACGGCAACGGTGACGACGCGGGCAGTCGGTTCAGGGGCGGGGAGGTTTGGCGGCGGAGAGCAGCACCATGAGCACGCTCAGGTCGGCGGGATTGACCCCGCTGATGCGACCGGCCTGGCCAAGGTTGACTGGACGGAATTGCTGAAGCTTGAGCGCGCTCTCGCGGCGCAGACCCGGGATCTTCAGGTAGTCGAGATCGGCCGGGAGCTTGATTTTTTCGACTTCCTTGAGCTTCTCGATCTGCCGCTCTTCGCGTTCCAGATAGCCCCGGTAAGTCACGCGATACAGCACCTCGTCGCGGACTTCCTTAGGCTGGGCTAGAAACTCAGCCGGGAGATCGGCCGCGGTTTGGGTGCGACGCAGCTGATCGGCCCAGGTGCCCCCTTTGGTCTTCTGGGTTTCCAAGGCTTTCTGCCACATTGCAATAGCTGTCGCTTTGGCCTCAATTTTACCCAACCTGCTTTTAGACAACAAGCTATGCTCGTTCGCGTGGTGGCGGAGACGCAACTCGGCACTGCCGTGATTGAAGAGCAACCGGTGCTCGGCACGACTGGTGAACATGCGATAGGGTTCGGTCGTGCCCTTCGTCACGAGGTCATCAATCAGCACCCCGATGTAGCCCTCGTGCCGCTGAATTATCATGGGCGCCGCTCCCCTCACCTTGCGCACCGCATTCACCCCGGCGACCAATCCTTGGGCCGCGGCTTCTTCATAACCCGAGGTGCCATTGATCTGGCCGGCGAGGAAGAGATTCTCGACCTTGCGCGACTCCAATGACGGAAACATCTGGGTCGGGGGCGCGAAGTCGTATTCGACCGCATAAGCCGGACGGAGCAGCACCGCTTGCTCCAAACCAGGGATGCTGTGCACCAAGTCCAGCTGGACATCGAACGGCAGGCTCGTGGACAGGCCGTTGATGTAATACTCGTTCGTGTTGCGACCTTCTGGTTCCAGAAACAGAAGGTGGCGAGGCTTGTCGGCAAAGCGCACGAACTTGTCCTCGATGCTCGGACAATACCGTGGCCCCACCCCGACGATCTCGCCGGAATACATGGCAGATTTGTGGAGGTTCTCCCGGACGATACGCTCGGATTCCGGCGTGGTGTAGGTCATCCAGCAGGAAATTTGTTCGCTTCCCGGATTCCACCCCAGGCGGCGTTCGCCGGTGCGTTCCACGTGGAACAGATCCTCGCCATCCCGAGTATCGTGGAAGGAGAAAAGCGTCGGATCGGCGTCGCCCTTTTGTTCCTGCAGGCCGGAGAAGTTGATGCTTCGGCCCAAAATCCGCGGTGGCGTGCCCGTTTTCAGGCGCTGGAGCTCAATGCCGGCCTCCAGCAGGCTGCCGGAGAGCGTCTTGGCGCTGAAATCACCCAAGCGGCCGCCTTCGTTCTTGTTTTGCCCAACATGCATCAAGCCGCGCAGGAACGTGCCGGTGGTGATCACCACGGCTTGGCCTAGGAATTCGATATCCAGGTTGGTCCGGCAGCCAACGACCTTGCCGTCCTGAAAGATCAGCCCTGTCACGGTGGCCTGAAAGATCTGAAGGTTCGGCTGGAGCTCGAGGATGTGCTTCAGACGGAACTGGTAGGCTTTCTTGTCACACTGCGCGCGCGGCGACTGCACGGCGGGCCCTTTGGATTCATTAAGCAGCCGGAACTGGATGCCGGTCACATCGGTGTTGATCGCCATCTCGCCGCCGAGGGCATCGATTTCCCGCACGATCTGCCCCTTCGCTTGACCGCCGATGGCTGGGTTGCAACTCATCTGGGCGATCGTATCAATATTGCCGGTCAACAGCAGGGTAGAGGCTCCCATTCGCGAGGCCGCCAGGCAGGCCTCGACGCCAGCGTGCCCTGCGCCGCAGACGATCACATCGAATGGTTTTTGATTATAGATCACAAAAAGAAAGCACTCGTTGCTGCAGTGTATTTTAATATAAAATCTATTTTCCGATGCAAAATGTAGCAAACAGTCTATCAAGCACTTGCTCATTATCTACCTTGCCGGAAATTTGCCCAAAAGCATCCAAGGCGCCGCGCAAATCGCTCGCGACCAGCTCCGTGGAACCACGCTCGCGCAACTTGGCCGTGGCAGTTTCCAGACATTGCCGCGCCTGATCCAAGGCATGGGCATGACGCGCGTTGATCGCGATCAGGTCATCCCCGGTTTTGACCTGAAAAGAGTCGGCGAGTCCGGACACCAACGTCCGCAATTCCTCCAAACCGGCACCGGTGAGCGCGGAAACCGGCACGCAGGGATATCCTGCGGGCGCCGCCAAACCGGGCGCGGCGGGCAGATCGGATTTGTTGACCACAACAATCGTGTTGGCGGAGGTGAGGCGTCCCGCCGTGGACGCAGGCAGCGCGGGCAGGGGGCGCGTCGCGTCGAGCACCCAGAGGAAGAGATCCGCCTCGGCGGCTTGCTCCAGAGTCTTATCCATACCGCGTTTCTCGAGGGAAGAAGGCGCGGGATTCAGTCCCGCAGTATCAATCAGCCGCAGGGCGTGCGGTCCGACGAGAATCCGCTCTTCAAGATAGTCTCGCGTCGTGCCCGGTTCGGCGCTCACGAGTGCGCGCTCCCGACCGACGAGTCGGTTCAGCAGGCTGCTTTTGCCGGCGTTGGGCTCGCCGAGAATCACCGTCTTGATGCCGTCGCGCAGCATCGCGCCGTAGTGACTCGTCGCCAGCAGGCGCGCCGTGGCGGTTTGGAGCTGCTCCAACTGCAGCAAAACTGCCTGACGGTTTTCGGCTGGCAGATCCTCATCCGGGAAATCGATGTAAGCCTCGATAATAGCCAAAATGTTTACCAGCTGAGAGATAAGAGACTCCATCTGCCGCCCAAGTGCCCCGCGCAACTGCTGATTGGCGGCGGCGAGCGCCCGTTCGCTGCGGGCGTGGATCAGGTCCATGACGGCCTCGGCCTGACTCAAATCCATGCGTCCGTTCAGAAAGGCGCGTTTGCTGAACTCGCCGGCCTCGGCGGGTCGGCAGCCGCGGGCGAAAAGGTCTTCGAGGATCTTCTGCGCGATGAATGGGTTGCCGTGACTGGAAATCTCGACCGTGTCTTCGCCGGTAAAAGAATTGGGCGCGGCGAAAAACGTGAACAACACGTCGTCCATCAGCGTGCCGCCCGCATCGCGGTAATCCGCGTGCTGCGCGTGCCGGGGTGGGGGAGTTTCGCCGAAAATCGCCGCGACCAGCGTGCGCACCTGCGGACCGCTGGCGCGCACGACGGCGATGGCCGAGGTGCCGGTCGGCGTGGCGAGGGCGGCGATGGTGTCGGTCGGAAACGACATGCGCCCCACGCAACCACGCGCGCCCTCGAAGGCAAAAGCAAATCAGGCGCGGCCGAATCGCGCGTCCACGCGCTGGCGACGATAGCTGAAGATGTGATTCAGCTGGCGCCGCACCCACACCTTGTCCGCCAACCACCCGAACGGGCCCCAGCCGACGTCGTAGGTCACGCGGTCGGTCATCATCACGCCGCCCGCCACGGGCTCGAAGTGATGTTCGTGATACCAGAACGCGTAGGGACCGGCGCGCTGTTCATCCACGAAGTAACGGCCTTCGCGCACGTGCCGGATCTCTGTGAGCCAGCGCAGCCACACGCCGCGCACCGGCGAGATGCGATACTCGATCAACTGACCGGCATACATGCGCGGCGGCAATTCGCTGCGGATCGCAAATCGCAGGTCGGGCGGCGTGAGTTCGTTCAGATTCTTCGGGGTGGCGAAAAACTCCCAGACGGCGGCCGGGTCGGCGGGAATGAGCTGTTTTTGGAAAAGCTGCGGCATGGCGGAATGGGATGGATACGCGTGAAGGCCGGGCGCGGGCGCAACCGATGCGCAGGCTTCACCAAACGCGGCGCGGCGCGGCGCGCGTGGCTCTGCGAAACTGAGACATGCAGTTGCCGGACCCCACGCGTCTGTTTCAGGAATGGTTTGCCGAGGCGCGCGATCGCGAGCGCAGCGACGCCACCGCGATGGCGCTGGCCACGGCCGATGCGACGGGCCGGCCCGCGGTGCGCATGGTGCTGCTCAAGCACGTGGATGCGCGCGGCTTTGTTTTCTACACCAATCTCGACAGCCCCAAGGCCGACAACCTGCGCACAAATCCGCGCGCCGAACTCTGTTTCCACTGGCCCGTGCTTGAGCGGCAGGTCCGTATTTCCGGCAGTGTCGAAGCCGTGAGCGACGCAGAGGCCGACGCCTATTTCGCCACGCGTCCGCGGCTCAGCCAACTTGGCGCCTGGGCCTCGCACCAGTCCAAGCCGATGAACGGACGCTACGAGCTGGAGCAGGCGGTGGCGCGTGAGACGATGCGCCACGGGGTGGGGCCGGTGCCGCGTCCGCCGTTTTGGTCGGGTTTCCGCGTGGTGCCGGCGCAGATCGAATTCTGGCAGCAAAAACCCTTCCGCCATCACGACCGCCAGCGCTTCACGCGCCTCGGCGGGGTGTGGCATCACGAGTGGTTGTTCCCGTAGTTGCCAAATTGTAGGGCGGGGTCTCCGAACCCCGCCTCGAATACGGCATCGCACTCGAACCAAGGCGGGGTTGCTACGCCATCTCCGCTAAGCCTCCGTCGGAGACCCCGCCCTACAGCTGAGGCCAAACAAAAACCCGCGTCGGTCGGACGCGGGTTTGAAGGGAGAGAAACGGCGGGCGCCGACGTGCTTATTCGTCCTGTTCGCCGGCGACGGGCTCGCCGGGCTTCACGTTCACTTTCTCAAGGATGCCGGCCTTCACCTTGGCGGCGAGATCGGAGTTGGTGCGCAGCGCTTCCTTGGCGGCTTCGCGGCCCTGGCCGACGAGTTCGCCGTTGAAGGCGATCCACGCGCCCTTCTTCTCGAGGACTTTGTGGTCAAGGCCGAGGTCGAGGAGCGAGCCGGTGGCGGAGATGCCCTCGTCATACATGATGTCGAACTCGCACTCGGTGAACGGCGGGGCGACCTTGTTCTTCACCGCCTTGATCTTGGTGCGGTTGCCGATGACCTTGCCGTCGGGGGTCTTGAGCTGGTCCTTGCGGCGAATGTCGAGGCGGATGGAGGCGAAGAATTTCAGCGCGCGGCCGCCGGAGGTCGTCTCGGGGTTGCCGAACATTACGCCGATCTTCTCGCGGATCTGGTTGGTGAAGATGCACACGCAGTTCGTCTTGCTGACGACGGCGGTGAGACGGCGCATGGCCTGCGACATGAGGCGGGCCTGGGCTCCGACGGTGGCGTCGCCCATCTGGCCGTCGAGTTCGGCCTTGGTGGTGAGGGCGGCGACGGAATCGAGGATGATGACGTCGATGGAGTTTGAGCGGATGAGTGTCTCCATGATGTTGAGCGCGTCCTCGCCGGAATCGGGCTGGGAGACGAGCAGATCGTCGAGGTTCACACCGACGACCTTGGCGTATTTCGGGTCGAGCGCGTGCTCGACGTCGATGAAGGCGGCGAGGCCGCCCTTGCGCTGGGCCTCGGCGATGACGCTCAAGCAGAAGGTGGTCTTGCCGGACGATTCCGGGCCGTAGATCTCGATGATGCGGCCCTTGGGCAGGCCGCCGACGCCGAGCATGAGGTCGATGGCGAGCGAGCCGGTCGAGAGCGTCTCGACCTTCATCTTGGCGTTGGCGCCGAGGCGCATGATGGAGCCTTCGCCGAACTGCTTCGTGATGGAGGAGACGGCGAGTTCGATGTTCTTCTCGCGGGCGGCGTTGACGGGGACGGGCTTGGTTTCGGCTTTGGTGACTTTATCGGCTTTGGACATGGGAATGGGTGGGGGAGTGGTTGATGCGGTCACCTTAACACGGGGCGATGACAGCAGTATGTCAGGAGACATGCGGTCCGCCGCCGGAACCGGCAAGTGCGGAGTGCGGAAAAAAACGCCTCTTTTCAGGCGGTCTCACTTTCAGACCGACAACCACAGGATGCCGAGCAACAGACTGAGCACGGCGATCGGCGTGCCGGCCTTGAGATACTCGACGAAGCCCAACTTCACGCCCCGGTGCCGGGCGATTTCCGCTACGATGAGATTGGCCACGGAGCCGAGCAGCGTGAGGTTGCCGGCGAGAGTTGTGGCCATGGCCAGCGTGAACCAGGCGGTTTCCGGATCGGCGAGCGTGGGCACGACGGGCCGGAAAAGCATCACCGCCGGGACGTTGGACACGAGGTTGCTCAGAACCACGGCCACGCCGCTCAGGCTGGCCGGCCCGCCGTCGGACCACGGGCGCAGCAGGGCGAACAACCGCTCGCCCAGCCCGGAGGTCTCGATCGCACCGGTCACCACAAAGAGCGCCGAAAAGAACACGAGCAACCCCCAGTCAATCTCGCGAAAAACGCGCTCGGGCTTCAACCGGCGCGTGAACAGCAGCAGCGCCGCCGCCAGCAGCGCCGCCAGCGGGATCGGCGCCTCAGCGACCAGCGCCACGAGCATGAGTGCGGTCGCGAGCATGGATTTCTTCAGGAGCGGCCGATACTGGCGCGATTCCATGCGGTAGGTTTGGGTGAACACACCCGGGGCAAACTCCTGGCGGTAAACCAACGGGATGATAAGCCAGATGATCACGAGCCCGCCGACGGCCACGGGTGCCAGCGCGAGCGTGAAATCCACGAAGCTGATGCCCGATGCCATGCCGACCAGCATGTTCTGCGGGTTACCGGTGATGGCGGCCACCGAGCCGACGTTGGCGGCCGTCACCAGCGCCACGAGGTAGGGCAGCGGATTTCGTTTCAGGGCAAAGGCGAGTTCCAGCACCAGCGGTGTCAGCATCAGCGCCAGCGTGTCGTTGAGGAAGATCGCCGATAGCACCCCCGACACGATGACGATGAGTGCCAGCAAGCGCCGCGGGGTGCGCGCCAGCTGGACGATCCGCGAGGTCACGAGATGGAAAAAGCCCGCGAGCCGGAGGTTCACGTTGAGCACCATCATCGCGAAGAGCAGCAGGATGGTGTTCCAGTCCACGGCAGCGTAGGCTTGGGGCAGCGTCATCATGCCGGTGCCAACCAACAGGGTCGCACCGACCAAGGCGATGGTCGCGCGGTTCATCCGCAACCATGGCCAGCGGCCCACGGCCACGCCGATGAGCGTGAGCGCGGCGACGACGGCCACGAACCATTCCTTCCAGTGCATGGCGGCGGATATTGCCGGGGCGGGACGGGCGAGCTAGGCGAAAATCGGATGCCGGCGCTTTGACCGAGGCGATTTAGCTCTCCGTCAACGCATACACCGCGAACGAGGCCAGCCAGTGGGCGCGGTTGAAGTCGTGCACGTCGATCATCGGCAGCGCGGCCTCGAGGTGGCGCACGGCGGCGTCGCGGGCGCGGCTCTGGCGCGGGTCGGATTCCGCCAGGGCGAGGCTGATGCGGCGCCAGCACCAGGCACGGTTGAGATTCAGGCCGATGAGGTGCGCGATCTTCGGGTCGGAGGGGCTGCTGACGCGGACCGGCGTGAAGAGCTTCACCGGCTCGCCGGTGTGCAGGTTGGGCAGGAAACGGCTCAGCCAGCGGCTGAACGCGTCCGGCGGCAGCACCGCCGCCATCACCTCGGCCTCGGTGAGGGCGGGCGAAAGGAAGTCCTCTCCCGAGGGCTCCCAGCGCGCGCCGTAATCGGTGTCATGCCCGAACCAGTAGGCCATGCGGCTCGTGCAAAAAAGCTTCAGCTCCTGGTCATCGGCCGCGCGCGCGTAGTCGAGGGCGAGCTTCACCGCGAACGCGGTGTTGTTGTGCACGCCGTGACGCACCGGGTGGGTGAGGGCGGGAAGGTAAGCCATCAGGCCGGCGCGCATGATGGCGACCAGCGGGGCGAGGTTGGCGGCGAGCGCGGGATCGTAGCGGCGGAGTTCCTCGTCGAGCTTGAGCAGCCAGGCCCAGCCGTAGGGGCGTTCGAAAAAGCTGCGGCCCGGGGCGGTGAAGTAGGCGGCCTCGGCCGCGATGTTGGCGGCCGACAGGTTTTCCCGGAGCGCGAGGTCAATCTCGGGGCGCTCGGGCAGGGTGGGGAAAAGCCGCGCCAGCCGCGCCAGCATGCAGTGCTGGTGCACGCAGGAATGCCAATCGTAGCTGCCGTAGAAGGCCGGGTGCAGCTGCCGCGGGGTGCGGACGTCGCCGGCGTCGTTCACGGGGTGCGTCAGCAGGTGCGGGTATTCGCGGTGGACGTTGGCCAGCCCGAGCTTGGCGAACTCGGAGGCTTGGGCGGGAGAAAGGTTCGGAAAGGCGTCGGGCACAGGGGAAGGACGGTCAGACTAGGAGGAATAAAAGAATGAGTTGAAGAAGAAACCCCGCCGCATAAGTTGTGCCGGGTTGTAAAAATCCTCCTTTCCACGACATTTTCATCCATGAACATCAAAGCTTATCTCAAGCCGCACTGCGGTTGGTCCAACGGCGTCCGTGCCATCATGCGCAAGCACGGTTTGGCGTTCGAGGACATCGACATCATCAACAACCGCGCCAACTACGAGGAAATGGTGCGCAAGTCCGGCCAGCCGCTTTCGCCCTGTGTCGAGATCGACGGCGTGATGCTGGCCGACATCTCCGGTGAGGAGGTCGAGAACTACATGCTCGCCAACAACCTCATCAAGGCAAGTGACGCCAAGGTGGATGTCGCCACCAACGCCGGCTGCTCCGACGCCGAGCACGCCGCGATGCAGGCGAAGCCGGTCCGCTTCTTTTGAGCGGACTGAGTTATTGGTTAAGAGCCGTTGGTTATTCGGGCCGGTCGGAAGACCGGCCTTCTTCTTTCTCTTCCCAATCACCCCACAACCATTAACTCATAACCGCGCCGCCCACGGCGGTGCTCCCATGCCCTCGAAACCCATCCCCGGTTCCTCCGGCGAAGTCCTCCGCGAGCTGCCCTCGGCCTACGAGCCGCACCGGGCCACCGGCCTGCTGCATCTCCCGCGGTTCATCGCGAAGTGCAAATACGTGAAACAGCACGGGGTGCTCCCGGCCAGCTACGCGAAGAACTACAAGCGCGGCATGGATCGTTTCCTGTGCATGCACCTCGGCATCGACCCGGCCGCCGTGGAGAAAATCGTCCACGAGTGCCTCGACGCCAACCTGGGCGACGACGAGATCGATCGGCGTCTCCTCGCGCTTTTTCCCAAGGATCTGCGCGCCGCCAAATGGAACCGCGAATACGTCCAGAAAGGCATGACCCCCGCCGGCCGAGATTTTCTGAAGGAAGCGCTCACCAACATGGGCTGCCCCGACCGCACCGCCGACATTCTCAGCATCACCGACTTGATGGATTTCGACGAAGGCCGGATCGAGTAGGCTTCACCGCCGGGCCCCGAAGGGCTGGACGGTTTCCAGCATCGGCTTGGGTTTGCGGGGGAACCAGCGGGGCACGTCGCGCCGGTAGTCTTCATAGACGGCGCCGAAACGGAAGCGGAGGTTGGCCTCCTCGTAGCCGATCACGAGCAGGTGCAGACCGCACACGAGGAACACCCAATACACGCCGATGTGCCATGAGCGGAAGAGCAACGCTTCGCCGCCCACGAGTGCCATCAACGCCAGATACATCGGGTTGCGCACCCACTTGTAGGGGCCGCGGCGCGTCAGCTTCTTGGTCGGATCGAAAAACGCCGGCGTGCCCGCGCCGCGCACGGCCAGGATGACCGCGCTGAAGAGGAAAAAGCCGAGGCCAATCGCCGCGACGACAAAGCCGGTCAACGTCTGGGCGGTCCAGGGATCCGGCCAATGCAGGCGGTGCGGCTGCTCGAAGACCCGCAGGGGCAGCCACCCGGCGAGGATGCCGGGGACAATAATCAGGTAGACCAGGTTCTTAAGCAGCAGCCAGAGGGGTTTCATGGATGGCCCGGCGAAAAAGTGCGGAGTCTGGCGCGCCGTGGCAATGCCGGAGCGAAGTTATGCTGCGAGGGCCGGGGAGAAACTTGTAGGGGCGTGGCTCGACCACGCCGTTCGCGGGCGCGCCCCTACACAGCACCAACACCGCCTCACGGCGACTGCATCACGAGGTCAGCGCCGAGCGAGCCGAGGCCGATGCCGTGGTGGTGCCGAAGCATGGCGAGATTTTCACGCACCAGTCCGCCCATGCTCGTGCAGCTGAGATAGCGGGAGGATTTGAAGTGTTCGGCGAGTCCCTCGCGCAGGGAAATGACATTTTCCTCGGGCGCGATCGGGTCGTGGTCCATCGCGTCGAGCAGCGCAGCGAGGCGGGTGGCCGCCAGCTCGGCGCGGGCGAGGATGAGCGTCTGTTCCTCGCGCTGGTATTGCAGCGCCGTCTCCTTGTGCAGGTGTTTCACGCAAAACTGGGCAAGGCGGGTGTTCTCCTTGAAGAACTGCGGCAGGTAGAAATTTTTCCGGCCGTGATGCGACTGCTGGTCGAAATCCATGGCGCGGATGCGCACCTGCCAGCCCTCGAAGTCGGGCGTGAGCACCACCACGTAGTTGTAGCTGCGCATGTCGCCGAGCAGGCGCACGAAGCAGCGCTCGTTGAACTTCACCAGCTCCTTCGCGATGCGGATGGGCTTGAGCTCGGGGTTTTCGAGCCAGCGGTCGCTGAAGATGTCACCGGGCAGGCCGGCGATGTGTTCCTCGACGAGCGTGTTGCCCGCGGTCATAAAATTCAGGCGGTTCGGCGAGAGCAGGTGCTCCAGCTCAAGGCCGTAGATGCGCGAGGCGTCGGCACGCTTGATGTAGAAGTAGTCGGGATTGTCGTTGAACGCGTTGACGATGCGGATGCGGAACGGCATCGAGTTGCCGAAGGTGCAGAAGTCCACACGGTCGATGTAGAGGTGAGACATCACCGAGAAGTCGCCGTCCACGCGCAAAAGCGCGTAGATGCGCTTCAGGTCCTCGTTGAGCGAGGGGATGTCCTCGGCGCGGTAGGCGACGGAGTCCCAGAGCGTGGAGCGGCCCTTGCTGTCCATGATGGGCACGGCCTCGTGGAAATGCCGCAGGCGCTCGTAGGTGACCGGCAGCTCGCGCTCACGGCGGTAGCGCCGGAGGTAGGCGCGCAGGGGCTCGCCGACCGGGTAACTTGGCTTCTTGCGCGTGCGGAAGGGTGGCTGCGAAGCGGATTCGTCCATCGCCCAGCACGATGACCGGCCGCCGGGCCGAGGCAATCGCCGGTTTGGCGTTCCGGCCGACGCGCGCTCGGGTGTTGCCACCGCCGGGCCTGCGGTGTGTCGTCCGCCGATGCGCGCGCGATGGCAAGAACTCCTGCAATCCCCGACAGCGCGCGCCCAGGCGTTGCGCCTCGGGCTGGTGCTGGCGTTTGTTCTCGCGGTCAGCCGCTTCTGGTCGCCCTACTTCGGGTTCACGGCCTTCCTGCAGGCGGATGTGGTCACGGCGAAGAATCTGCCGGCCAGCCTGCGGGACGCACCGATTTTCATCCACGAAAAGGCCGGGCGCTATGACGGCGCCTATTATGCGCAGATTGCAACCGATCCCCTGCTGCGCGATCCGGACCTGACTGTCGCGGTGGATGCTCCGGGCTACCGGGCGCGACGGATTCTGCTGAGCGTCTTGGCTTGGGTGGCGGGCGGCGGTGAACCGGTGGCAGCGGTGCACGCCTACGCGTGGTTGAACCTCGGATGCTGGCTTCTGCTGGCCTGGCTCCTCGCGATGATCCTGCCGGCGGGGGGTGGGTGGCGCACGACGGCGGCCTGGTGCGGGGTGCTGCTTGCTGGTGGCACACTCGGCAGCGTGCGGCTGGCGCTCACTGATCTCGCAGCGATGCTGCTGCTCGCCGGCGGGCTGCTGGGCGTGGAACGCGGCCGCCCGCGACTGGCCGCGGCCTGTTTGGGTCTGGCCGGATTGGCGCGAGAAACCGCTTTGCTGGGCGCGGTGATGTTCTGGCCCGCGGACCGGCCTAAGCCTGCGGCCCTGGCGCGCGCGGCGGGATGGGTCGCGCTCGCCGCGCTGCCGCTCATCGCCTGGTGGAGTTATATCCACTTGGCCGTGGAAGCGTCCGATGCGGGCAGCCGCAATTTTGCCCTGCCGCTTTTCGGTTGGCTGGAGAAATGGACGGAGTTGTGGCGGTTGACCGGCACGGAGCAGAACCGCGGCTTGGTTCTCCGCGGTTGGCTGGACTGCGTGGCACTCACCGTGCAGGCGATCTTCCTGTTGAAATACCGCGATCCGGCCAGCGCTTGGTGGCGGGTGGGAATCGCGTTTGTCGTTCTCGGCAGCGTGCTCGGAACATCGGTGTGGGAAGGTTTGCCCGGTGCCTACGCTCGCGTGCTGTTGCCGGTGACCCTGTGCTTCAACGTGCTGGCGGCCCGCCGCCGGGCAGCCGTTCTCTGGCTCCTGCTGGGCAATCTTTCCGTGGTCGGCGGAATCTGGTCGATCGTCGAAGTGCCCGGAGCGCCGCACCAGCTGACGGCGGCGAGAAACGGCGAGCTGCGTTACGTGCTCGAGACCGACGCGCGTTGGTCCGTGGCGGAATGGAATTCAAAATACCGCTGGGCGTGGTGCGCAGAGGCGGGTGGGCTGCGCGTGCGCACTTGGCCGCACCGCCCGAGCGTCCGGCTGGAGCTGGAGCTGCGCGGTGTCACGCCGCGCGACGTGGAGGTGTGGCACGCGGGACGTGTGGTTTGGTCGGGGCGCGTGGGCGACCGGCCGGGCTGGATCAGCCTGCCCGAACTGCCGCTCGAGCGCGGACACCTCGACTTGGAACTCCGCAGCCCGCATCCGGCGCAGGCCGAGGGGCAGGACAACACCGCCCGGCGCATCGGCCTCGCGTGCTTCGGCGCGCGCGTGGTGGACTGAGCCTTACCCGGCGATCAGCCGCTCGCAGAGGGCGAGCAACCGCGCGCGCAGCGGCTGGCTGCGTTCGGCGAAGGCGCGCTGGTGGGCTTCGTAGTCGGCGCGGCCGGCGGGGGTCTCGATGGCGATGGCGGCGAGGCCGAGCGACGTGCAATCGTAGGGGCTGGCGCGCATATCCACCTCGCGGATGTCACGGGCCAGGGCAAAGCAGTCGGCCGTCAGCTCGCTGGGCGTGAAGGGCGCGAGTTTGAAGGCCCATTTGTAGAGATCCATGTTTGCATGCAGGCAGCCGCGTTGTTCGAGCTGCGCGGTGGTGGCGCGCTCGGGCTGAAGCCGGTTCAGCGGACGCGCCGGTGCCGTGAAAAAGCGGAAGGCATCGAAATGCGTGCAACGGATCGGCAGCGACTCGGTGATGCGCGCCGTTTCCTCCGGTGGGAAACGCAGCGGCAACGACGTGTGGCGAATCTCATCCGGCCGCAGCCGGTAAACCATCGCCCACTCGTGCAGGCCGAAGCAGCCGAAGGCCGGCGGGCGCTCCGCCGTGGCGCGCAGCAGACCGGCCAGCCAGACGAGCGAGTCGCGGCGCTTCGCGTCGAACGCGGCCGGATTCACGGCCACGCCGTCTTCCGTGGCCTGATACTCCGGCCAGCGCAGGTAGTCACGCGCGGCGTCCCCGAGCAGCACGACATCCGGTCCCGGATGCCAGCGGCGCAGCCAGCTCGGACGGAAGCTGTAGTATTCCCACAGAAAATCCTCGACCGGATGCTTTTCACCGCGCGCTTGTCGCGCTTGGTGCGGATCGGTCCACGCGCGCACGCGCTGCTCATGCTCCGAGCGGCGGGCCAGCCAGTCGGGTTCGGTCAGGCGGAGGATCGCGTGCGTAGAGACCATCAGGTGGGCCAGATGATGACCGCGGTGCCGGCGATGATCAGCGAGCAGCCGAGGGCGGTCTTGAGCGTGAGCGATTCGCCGAGAAACAGGCCGGCGAGGATGATCGTCAGCGCGAGGCTCGACTTGTCGAGGGCGCTGACCAGTGAGGCCGGACCGGCCTGCAGGGCCTTGAAGTAGAACAGCCACGACGCCCCGGTGGCAAAACCCGACAGCACGAGAAAGGTGAGCGAACGCTGCGAAATCGTGCTGACCGCGCCGAGGTTGCCCTGGAGGGCGACGACCAGCCACGCGAGCACGAGGATCACCACGGTGCGCACCGCGGTGGCGACGTTCGAATCAACGCCCTTCACGCCGATCTTGGCGAGGATCGCAGTGAGGGCGGCGAATACCGCCGAAAGGAGAGCATAGGTCCACCACATGGCGGCGAGCTTGAAGGCAAGCGGACGAAGGAAGAAGCCTGAAACCGGGCTTCAGGACCTCGCCAGCAGTCGCCGCACGCCCTCGGCCGGCGAGTCGGTGATGAAGTGCAGGGCGACGGGCCAGCGGAGTTTCGCGGCGAGGGAGCGCAGGGCAAAAGCGGCGGGCACGGAGTTCAGAATACGTCCGCTCACGCCGCAAGGCACGGGGCCGGCCGTTTCGCCTTGGCGAAGGGCCCGGAAGAGGCGGTGGATCACCTGGTCGGCCAGGCGCGCCAGTTCGGTGATGGAATCGGCCACGACCTGCTGGGCGGGCCCGCAGTCTTGCTCGGCGAGCTCGAGCACACGCGGCGCGAAGGCGGAGATCACGGCGTTGGCGCCAGGGTCGTTGTAGAAGAAACGGGAATTGCTCGCGTAGTCGGTGAGGCCCGTGTGGGCGCGCAGCGCTTCGGCGAGCGGTGAGATTTTCCGGGCCGACGCCGTCGCCGGGGCGGCCTGCAGTTCCAACAGGGCGATGGCGATTGCGCGTCTTCCGAGATCGAAGCCGCTGCCGGCATCGCCGAGTTTCCAGCCGAGTCCGCCGGCGTAGTGAACCGAGCCGTCAGCGGTCCGCGCGGCGATGAACGAACCGGTGCCGGCGTGCAACACGAGACCGGGTTTGCCGCCGGTGGCGAGTTCGAGCACGGGGAGGGAATCGGGTCCGGTGGTCACGACGCCGAGGTCATGCAGCGTGGCGGCGGTCTCGCGCCAGAATGGCGGGGAGCCGGCCATGTAGAAATGGGCGGCGGAGATCGGAGCTGGGAGAGTGGAGCTCGGAAGCGAGGCGCGCAGGGCGGTGAGGCCCGACAGGAGGATTTCGCGAGCTTGGTCCGGGCCGACCTGGCTCGGGTTGCAGCCGGGGCCGAGGTGGCGGGCGACGATGGCGCCGGCGGCGTCCACGAGAATAAACTCCGTCTTCGTGCCGCCCCCGTCCACGCCGATTTTGAAACCCGGACTTTTCACACAATGAAGCTAAGGAGCGAAGTTAGGAGGGAGAGGGATTCTTTGCTGCTTGGCTGCTTCGGGGTGGCCTCACGCCAGCTGGCGGCTGAGGCGGCCTTTGTATTTCGCGCCGAGGCTGCGGTTGTATTCGATGGCATCGGGCATGTTCTGGCTGCGTAGGATCGGGAGGGCGTGGCCGCCGGTCTTCAGCCACTCGATGGTTTCGAGCATCAGCAAATTGAGCAGTGTGGCGCCAATCAGGGTCGAGGTCGGGCCGGCCTTGATCGTGTCGGTCACCGGCGCGATGGCGTCACCGGGCAGGCCGAGATTATCAAGAACGTAGTCGGCGACCTCGTGGAGTTTTTTGCCGCCGGGATGCACGGTGGGGGCGGACTTGGACATCTCCACGCAGGTCAGGCCGATCACGGTCAGGCCCTTCTGCTTGGCGTAGAGCGCGACCTCGATAGGCGAGGAGTTTTTGCCGGAGTTGGAAATCACGATGATCGTCTCGCCGGCGATCAGGCCGTATTGGCGGTCGTAACGCTCGGCAATCTTCGTGCCGTAACCGACCATGTTCTCAATGAAACCGCCGGTCGGGTCGTAGAGTCCGCTTACGCAGACGAGACCGCCGGCGCGGCCGATGATTTCACGGCCGATGACCTCGCTGTGGCCGCTGCCGAAGGTGTGGATCACGCCGCCGGTGGCGACGGACTGGCCGAGGAGAGCGCCGAGTTTTTTCAGCGTCGGGGCGTTCACCTCGCGCGCGCGGGCGAGCAGGGCGGTGGCGGTGGCGTAATAAGTATCGGCAATGGAAGACATGGTCAGCGGGAGAAGGAGAAACCGATGGAGCCAAACACATCGCGGCGTGGTTGGCCGTAAAATTCCTTGGTGCGGTAATCCTGTGTGTAGGCGAAGTGGAAGCTTGGCCACTGAAAGACCAACCCGAGGCTCAGGTCGGCGACGATCGGGCGTTTGTCCACGGAATGGCTGTCGCGCCAGGTGTTGCCGTCGAGGAAGATGTCGTGGGCGACGGCGTGCACCTCGCTGCTGGCATAGACATAGGCGCCGAAGCGTTTCGGGCCGCCGCCGATCGGGGTGTTGCCGCCGCCGGGACGGATGAGATCGGGGCCGAAGTCGGTGGGCAGACGCCAGCCGAGCCGCACGACGGCGCCGCCGGCGGCGTGCGTGTAAACGTTGCCGAGGGTGATACGGTGCCGCAGCACGAGGTCCACGCCCAGCTCCGGCACGCTGGAACCCTGCCATTGCCAGGTGCGGTAACGGCGCTCCCAAGTGAGACGCAGGCCGGGCTCGTCGTGCAGCTGGTTGGCCCAGCCGTTGGCGTGGGGGACATTGATGACGTCGTGCCAGGAGTTCTGGAAATTCTCGCCGAGGGCGGAGGGGCCGACGACGCCGAGCGAGAGTTCGACGAGGCGGAGCTGGTTTTCCAGCTGGGCCTGGAGGATAATCGAACCGTAGAGCCAGGCGGCGTAGGGGCGGTCGTCGGGGATGAGGGCGGTGGTGTCGGTGTCGGTGGGCGTGTAGATGTTCTGGCCGAGGGCGAAACCGACCTTGTAGCGCCAGTTCACGTGCTCGGGGTCCATCCACGGGATGATCTTCGCCGCGGTTTGCACGAATGGGTAGGACTCGTTGAGGTTCGTCTCACCGAGCCAGGTGAGCTTCAGGCCATTGGTGTAGTGGCGGTCGGTGCCGGCGAAGTATTTGTCGTTCTCCGTGACGACGGTGAAGGTGCTGCTGCGGATGTTCAGCACCGGCGCGGCCTCCTCGGCGGCGACGACGGTCGCGGCACCGAGAAACAAGCAGGCGGTCACGCGGGGAAAAATCATGGGCGGGAATCAAAACCAGAACCACGGGGAGAACCAGCGTTATGTGGACGGGCCGTCGGGATTGCCGTTTGACGGCATTCGCGCGGTCCGGCTGTATGCGCGAAAGCGGCCGGGCCAGCCGCGCCACCCCTCCCTATGATGCGTTGCCCCCGTCTGTTCGCGCTTATGTGGATGCTCACCGCGGTTTTGGCCGCCGCGGAGATCGTTCCCCTTGAGAAATTCACCCAGGATACCCGGTTCTCCCGGGCCAGTCTGTCGCCCGACGGACGCTACATCGCCTGCCTGCAGATGCTGAACGGCGATCCGTGGCTGATGATCCTCGATCTCGAAACCAAGCAGACCGCGCGCGTGAATCCGGGCGTGACCCGCAACGGCCTGCGCAAAGAAGTCGCCAGCTTCCGCTGGGTGAGCGACCGGCGTATCAGCTTCCTGACCACCGTGTGGGATGGCCAGTCTTTCACCGGCCTCAGTGCGGTGGACTGCGACGGCAAGAACTGGGCGGCCTTTGCCGGTCCCGACGTGGACCCGACCGACCCGCGACCGCTGCTCGCGACCAGGATCATCCACAGCTTCAACGACGCCGAGCAGAACGTGCTGATGCTCGACCAGGGTTTCTACGAGGGCAGCGACCTCGTCTATCCTGACGTCGTGCGCGTGAGCACACTGACGGCCAAGGTGCGCACCGTCGTGAAAAATCCCGGCAACGTCGTCGGCTGGGTGCCCGACCGTGAGGGCGTGGTCCGGCTGGGCATCACGCGCGACGGCCTGAAACACGGCGTGATCTACCGCGAGAACGAGCAGGCCAAGTGGCGCACGATGCCGCTCAACGATGCCGAGGCCGGCCGCATCAGCCCGCTCGGTTTCGATTACGACGGGAAGAAGCTCATCGTCGTGGCCAACAACGAACAAAAGCGCCGCGCCGTCTATTACTACGACATCGAGGCCGGCAAATTGGGCGAGGTCATCGCGAGTCACCCGGAGTTCGACATCATCCCCGAGCGCGGCGCGCCGGGCGTCGATGGAGTCAGTTTGTCCGGTCCCGTGATGTCGGAGCTGACCGAGAGCGTGGTCGGCATCCGCTACATTACCGACGGTCCGCGCCTGCACTGGTTCGACCCGGGGTTTGCCGCCTTGCAGAGCGGATTGGACCGGGTGCTGCCCAACACCGTGAACCTCATCGTCAGCCGTTCGCGCGACGAGAAGCGGTTCCTCGTGCTCGCCTTCTCCGACCGCGATCCCGGCACCTACTACCTGGTCAACCTCAAGGCAGCCAAGCCGGAGGTTTCCAAGATGACCGAGCGCATGCCGGGCCTGCCGGTGGCGGCCATGGCCCCGATGTATCCGGTTGAATACCGGTCCCGCGACGGCGAGGCCATTCACGGCTACCTCACGCTGCCGCCGGGGGCCGGACGGGCCAACCTGCCCGTGGTGATCATGCCGCACGGCGGACCGTTCGTGCGCGACAGCTGGCAGTTTCACCCGCTGGTGCAGTTCCTCGCCAACCGCGGCTACGCGGTGTTCCAGATGAATTTCCGCGGCTCGCCCGGCTACGGCACGGAGTTTTACCGCAAGGGTCGGCGCGAGATCGGCCGCGGCATGCAGGACGACATCGAAGACGGCACACGCTGGCTTATCGCGCAGGGTGTGGCCGACCCGCAGCGCATCGCCATCGTGGGCGGCAGCTACGGCGGCTACGCGGCGCTGTTCGCGCTCGGCCATAATCCGGAGCTTTACCGCTGCGGCGTGTCCATCAACGGCGTGACCGACTGGACCGACATCACCAAGGAGCGGAAAGGGGAGGAATACCGCTATGCCTACCTGTTTTTCCGCGAGTGGATCGGCGATCCCAAGCTGGCGCCGGAGTTTTTGGCGGAGGTCTCACCGGTGAACTTTGCCGCCAAGATCCCCGCGCCGCTGCTCATCGTGCAGGGCAAGGAGGACCGCACGGTGCCGCCCAAGCAGGCCCGCAAACTGATCGCCGCCTTGGAGAAGGCCGGCCGGCCGCCGCAGGAGCTGTTCATCCCCAAGGAGGGCCACAACTTCAAGGACGAGAAGAGCCGCAGCAAACTCTACGGCGAGCTCGAGCAGTTCCTCGCGAAACACCTCGCGCCGAAATGAGCGGAAATTGACTCCAAGTCTAATCCGAGACCATTTTCTTCGCATGAACCAGTTTTACTTGGTGGATTGTCCAAATTGCGGAGCGACGCTTGAAGTCGCGTTTACGGAATGTAATCGTTGCGGCGAAAAGCGCGATGTCCCGGGGAGTGGGATGCCCCGTTTCACGCCGGAGGCCCGTGAGGCACCTGGAGAAATGGGAGGCCTGCTCAAACTCTATAGGGCGAACGGCGATCGGGTGCGCTTTGTCGGATGGTGTCCAGGAGGCGCGCTGGGAATCGACGGCGCGGGCGTGGTGGTTTGGGTCGAGAATTGGCGTCACATGTCTGGAGTGTCTGTAAGCGGAAAGGAGCTTCGTTTAGAGGGCCGGCCAGCCGATATTGATACCGGAAAGTTGCTCAAAACATAAGAAGCCGGAAATCGAACGGGCTAAACCTGCAACACTCCGGCCTTCCTGAACGTTTGCGATGGTCACGCCGCTTAGACTGATTCCCAGCGGCCGTAGATGCCGCAGGGGAGGATGCGGCCGTCCTTCTGGATGGGCAGGCCGACCTCGCCGCCGTGGATGCGGCCGCCGGCGTCGTGCAGCAGGCCGTCGAGGAGGTTGATGACGACGGACGGCGAGAGACGCGCGGTGTAGGCGTTGATCAGGAAAAACACCGGGCGGTCGCTCAGCACCTGCTTGCACTCGTTGAGCAGGTCCCAGAGCTGGTCCTCGAGTTTCCACATCTCGCCGGTGCTGCCGCGGCCGTAGGTCGGCGGGTCCATGATGATGGCGTCGTATTTTCGTCCGCGCTTGATCTCGCGGCGCACGAACTTGAGGCAATCGTCGGTGATGTAGCGGATGGGCGCCTCGGCCAGGCCGGAGAGCGCGGCGTTTTCGCGGCACCACTTCACCATGCCCTCGGCAGCGTCCACGTGGCAGACACTGGCGCCGGCGTGCGCGGCGGCGACGGAGGCCGCGCCGGTGTAGCCGAAGAGGTTGAGCACGCTGACCTCGCGGCCGGCGGCCCGCGTGTCGCGGATCTTCTTGGAAAACCAATCCCAGTTCACCGCCTGCTCCGGGAAGAGGCCGGTGTGCTTGAAACTCGTGGGGTGGATGCGGAAGGTCAGTGCCCCGTAGCGGATGGTCCACTGGTCGGGAAGCTTCTGGCGGTATTCCCACTTTCCGCCGCCTGTCTCGGCCCGGTGGTAGAAACCGTCCCAGCCGGACCAGGCCTTGCCGCCGTTTTTGGGCCAGATGATCTGCGGATCGGGGCGGACGAGGTTGTAGGGGCCCCATTGCTCCTGCTTCATGCCGTCGCCGCAGTCGAGCAGGCGGTAATCCTGCCAGCGGTCGGCGACGATGAGGCCCGGGCGGTCAATTTGCATGGAGGAAGCAAGAGCGGTAAAAATCCAAACGCCAAACGCCAAATCACAAACAAAGCGCCACCTCAAACACCCGAACTGCGGCTACCGGTGGCTGACTTTCGGCCTTTGGGATTTCTTTGGCCTTTGGCGCTTTGGCGTTTGGAGTTTCCTTTCCAAGGTATCCATGGTTCGCGGGAACTCGCGTTCGAGGTTCACCCCGTAGAGCTGCGCCAGCACGAGCACGCTCCACAGGCAGTCGCTTAGTTCGTGGGCGAGCTGGCGGTCAACCTCGGCGATGGGGCGGGCGCCGGCCTTGGCCATGACGAGCTTCATGAGGTCGCCGACATCCCCGACGAAACCCTGCATGACCTCCTCACGGGTCCAAGGGCGCTTGCCGGTGCGCCGGGCGCGCTCGGCGAAGGCGGCGTGGATCTGCAAGGCGCGGTCGGAGAGCTGGGCAAGTTCCATGCGCGGAGCCTGACCGAGCCGGCCCCGAAGGCACGGCGGAATTCCACTGGCGATGGCGAGCAACCGGGTGTAGAGATGGGCACCCCGCTTCGCCCCATGTCCACCCCTACACGCCGCACCTTCCTCAAAACGGCCGCCCTTGGCGCGGCCACAGTTCTCACCGCCCGGTCCTGGGCCCAAGTAGCCGGCGCCAATGGCGACGTGCGCGTGGCCGTCGTCGGCCTCAACGGCCGCGGGCGCGAGCACCTACGCCAGTTGCGCGCCGTCCCCGGCGTTCGCCTCGCGGCGATTTGCGATGTGGACACGGCGGTGCTGGAGCGCGTGGCCGCCGCGTTGGCGAAGGACGGGCTCACGCCGGAGAAGTTCACCGACGTGCGCCAGCTGCTTGCCTCGCCGGACGTGGACGCGATCACCATCGCCACGCCGAACCATTGGCACGCCCTCATGGGCATCTGGGCCTGCGAGGCGGGCAAGGACGTGTTCGTCGAGAAACCGGTTTCCCACAACATCTGGGAGGGACGCCAGCTCGTGGCCGCTGCGGCAAAATACAATCGTGTCGTGCAGGCGGGCATGCAGATCCGCTCGGGCGAAGGGTTGCAGGAGGCGGTGCAGTGGGTGCGCGCCGGGAACCTCGGCAAGATAAAGGTCGCGCGCGGCTTTTGCTACAAGCGCCGGAAGACCATCGGCCGCACGACTGGTCCGCAGCCCGTGCCGGCGACGGTGAATTACGACCTTTGGCTCGGGCCGGCACCGCTGGAACAGCCGCGGCGCGCGCGCTTCCACTACGACTGGCATTGGTTCAATGCCTACGGCAACGGCGACGTCGGCAACCAGGGTATCCACCAGATGGACGTGGCGCGCTGGTTCCTCGGCGAACCCGGTCTGCCTCGCGCTACGCTCAGCATCGGCGGACGCCTCGGTTACGTGGACGACGGCGAGACGCCCAATACCCAGGTCGTGCTGCACGACTATGCCACCGCGCCGTTGGTCTTCGAAGTCCGCGGGCTTTCGGCGAAGTTTGATCCCGACGAAGACAAGCCGGGCGGAGTCGGTGCCGAAGCCGCCGGGGCGATGGCCGCGTCCATGGACAACTACCGCGGCGTCAAGGTGGGCAACGTCATCGACTGCGAGGGCGGCAGCGTCATCACCGACGGCTACTTCACCGCGCAGGCCGTTGATGCCGCCGGCAAGGTGGTGCGCGAGTTCAAGGGCGAGGACCGCATGATGAAAAACTTCATCGATGTCGTGCGCAGTCGGAAAACGGCCGACCTTTGCGGACCGATCGATGAAGGGCACGTCTCGAGCGCGCTCTGCCATTTGGGAGTCATTTCCCACGCGCTCGGGCGAGCGTCGGCCCAAGCGGATATCCAGGCCGAAATCAAACGCTCCGCCGCCTTCGCGGAAAGCGTCGAGCGCATGACCGCACACTTGGCGGCGAACCGTGTGGATTTTGGCCGCACGCTGCTGTTGCTCGGTGCTGCCCTGCAAATTGAGCCCGGGGCGGAACGCTTCACCGGCGCGAAGGCGAATGACGCCAACGCTAGGCTCACCCGCGCCTACCGCGCACCCTACACCGTGCCGAAGCTGGCGTGACTCATGTCCCGTAGAGCCGGTCGCCGAAATCGCCGAGTCCGGGCAGGATGTATTTCTTGTTGTTGAGCTGGCGGTCGAGCACGCCGGCGTGGATCGGGATTTCGGGATGCGCCTTCTCCACGGTGGCGACGCCTTCGGGAGCGGCGACGATGCAGACGAAGACGATCTCTTTTGCGCCCGCGGCCTTCACGACGTCAAGCGCCTGCGCGGCGGAGCCGCCGGTGGCGAGCATGGGGTCCACGACGATCACGCGTTTGCCGTCGAGCGGTGGGAGCTTGCAGTAGTAGCTGCGGGCGATGGCGGTGGTGTGGTCTCGCTCGAGACCGACGTAACCGACGGAGACGTCGGGAAAGGTGTCGAGGAACGGCTGCACCATGCCGAGGCCGGCGCGGAGGATCGGCACCACGGCGAGCGGGCGCGCGAGCACGCGGCCGGTGACGGGTTCGAGCGGTGTCTCGATCTTTTTCTCCTCGGTCGCGAGGTCGCGCGTGGCCTCGAGGGCGAGCAGCAGCGAAATCTGGTAGCTGAGTGTGCGGAAGAGCGCGGGCTTGGTGGTCTTGTCGCGCAGGTGGGTCAGCACATGCGTGCCGAGCGGGTGGTGCAGGACGTGGAGAGGCATGGGAGGAGAAAAATCACAAACGCCAATGGCCAAACGCCAAACAAGGCGGGTCGATGAAATCCCCAAAGAGCCAAAAAAGGCGAGAGAGGAATCCGTGAGTTGCCCGAGCTTGGGCCGGTTTTTGGCCTTTGGCGCTTTGGCGTTTGTGATTTCTGCCGTCTACGGCCGCAGCACGAGCGTGTGCTTGACCGGGCCCGGCAGCAGCGGGGTGGGCTCGCCTTTCACCCAGGCGGCGTGACCGGCGCGGTAGAAAGGGGACAGCGGGTTGCCGCTTTGGCCGCCGGGCATGTGGAAGAGGCCCTCCTCCTCGCGCCCGGGTGAGACAACGAAACGCTCGCTGGCGCCGTGATCCGGCGTCTGCACGCGCGGCATTTCGGTGGCGCCGGGCAGGGGGTCGGCGGGCATGTCGAGGAAACGGCCGATCCACGCAGGCAGCAGGCGACTGAAGGGATGGCGCATGCGCAGCCGGTTGTAGCCGCCCCAGGTCCACTTGGCGGGCGCCAGGCCGGCGTGATCGGCCTCGGCGAGCACCTCGTCAGCCGCCTTCAGGAGCAGGGCGTCCCACGAAGTGAAATCGGGATTGAGGAGCTTGGCCGGACGTTCGTTGGCGAGGCGCCAGAGGGCGTCCTCGAATTGGAAATCCTTGCTGGTGAATCCCGGATAACGGGTCCGGGCCTGGGCGAAGAACGGCGCGAGCGCGTGTTCCGCCACGCGAAGCCGCCACGCGTGCACGAGCCGGAAGGCGGCGGAATCAGGGCTCGCGCGGCCGTTCCACTGGGCGACGGCCTGGCGCAGGTCGGCACGGGCGCCGCGTTCGGCCACGGCCTCGTCGTTCAGCACGGTGAGAAACAGTTTCTGCCAGCGTTCGAGAAAGAGCGCGCGATCGTCGAGTTGGATCGCGAGCAGGTCGGCCGGAGCGGCCTTTTTGCCGGAGGCGGCGAGCGCCCGCAGGTCGTCGCGGATCTGCGCGCCACGCGCTCCGTTGTCGTAACCGCCGTCGCCGAGCTTCGCGTAAGCTTCGCCGCCCACCAGCCGCTGGTTGGCGGTCCAGAGCAGGCCGTCGGGCGGATCAAGAACCACGGGCATTTCCTCCGGCGAAAGCCAGCCGTCCCACTGCCGGTCGCCGTAGGCCCACGAAACGGGATAACGTCCGTCGTAACCGAGGCGGCGCGGCTGGCGGCCGACGATAGTCCAGGCCATGGCGCCGGCGGCATCCACGACGACGAGGTTTTGATTGGGCATGCCCACGCGCCTGGCAATGCCCAGGGCTTCGCGCACCGATGCGGCGTTTTCCAAGCCGGCGAGTTCGAAGTTGAGGTTCTCCGGATCGTGGGCGGTCCAGCGCAGCACGAGCAGGCGGCCCTCATCTCCGCCGCCGAGAATCGGTCCCCATTCGGTTTCGCGCACCTTGAGCGTCACGGGCTCGGCCCCCTTCACGCGGATGAGTTCGGCGCGCTCGGTGATCTCCTTGTAGCCGGCGGCGGTGCGATAATAGGCCTGCGCGGTGGTTTCCACCTCGACGACGATCACATCGGAGGTGTCCGTGCAGGCATTGGTGAACCCCCAGGCCACGCGGCCGTTGCTGCCCGCCACGAGGATCGGCACGCCGGGCAGGGTCACGCCGACGAGGCGGTGCGTCGTGCCGTCGCAGCCATTCCATGCCAGAACCGCGCGATACCAGGCGTGTGGCAAGCGGTGGTCGAGGTGCATGTCGTTCGCGACCATCGGCACGCCGGAGGCGGTGTGGGTGCCGGCGAGCGCGAAACTGTTGGAACCGGGCTTCGGGACCGGTGCGTCCACGGTCACGGGGTCGCCGGTGTTTTCGCCGCGCGGGCGCAGTTTGAAGCCCGGCAGCGGGGCCGGCGCCAAGGTGCTGTGGTCGAGTGCCGAGTCCCACGAGGTGCCGGCGGGCGCGAAGAACGCGGTGCCACCCGAGCCGAGGGCCTCGCGCAGCGCGCGCAGGCTGAGCTCGGTGCCGCCGGAGGTATCCTGCAGGTCGAGCCACATGGAATAGACGACCAACAGGCTGTCCTCCGGCTGCCACGGACGTGGGTCGAGGCGGAGCACGGCGTATTCCCAAGGGGTGCGGGTCAGGGCGGCGAGGCCGGCGTTGACGCCGGCGGTGTAGGCCTCAAGCAGGGCGCGGTGTTCGGCGGGCAACCCGGCCAGCGCCCGCTGCGCGATGGCGCGGAAGCCATGCCGGCGCCGGGCCTGATCCACGGGCACGACGGCCGGGCCGAAAAGCTCCGCCAGTTCGCCCGCACTGCTGCGGCGCTGGAGATCCATCTGGAAAAACCGGTCCTGCGCGTGGAGATAACCCGTGGCGCGGGCGACATCGAGCCGGGTCGTGCCGATGATCGTGGGCACGCCCTGCGCGTCGCGCTCGACCTTCACCGCGGCCGTGAGCCCGGCGAGCGGGCGCGCGCCGTCGAGGGGCGGGAGGCTGACGCGGATGCGCCACCAGACCACACCTGCGGCCAGGAGGGCCAGCACCAGCAGCACGCTCAGGACGGAGACGAGCAGCTGCAGACGTTTCCAGAGCGCCTCGCCCATGGGGGTCAGATCTTCTCCCAAGGCCGCTCGGCGGCGGACGAACGGCCCTCGTCGTAGTCGAGGTAGTCGAACATGGTGAGGACGGGCTGGCCCTCGAGCGCGCTTTCCTTGATGCGCTTGGCGAGGGTCTCGGCCGCGCCGTCGCGCCAGCCGCGCTTGGTCATGAAGCCGTTCCAGACCTCGCATTCCTCGTCGGTGCGGGCGCCGCCGCGTTCATGGCACCAGGCGAGGAGCTGGGTGTCGTCGAGATCGCCGGCGAGCACGCGGGTTTTCAGCTCGTCGTAGTTCACGCGCAGGAAATTGCAGCAGCGGCCGTCGAAGCCCTTGCCGAGGTTGGGGGCGTAGTCGCCGGGCGGCAGCCGGCCGGTGGCGTGGAGGCGGATTTTATCAAGCATGCGGCCGAAGTAAACGAGACGGCCGACCTTGACGTAGGGACTGCGGAGACCGGGAACGATGGGCATGGGAGGGAGAATGGAGCTAGTCGCGGGCGTAATAGGCCCAGGTGGCCACCAGCCCCAGAAGAAAAGTCGGAAAGTTCACCCACAACTGGTGAAAGGGCACCGCATAGTGGCGAACCGCCCAGATCACCAGGACGTGTTTCACGGCGATGAGGGCCCAGCAGAGCAGGATGATCTTCTCCGCACGCGGGTTACGCGGCAACGGGCGGCGGACCTGCACGGACTGCACGAAGGCGCCGTCGAAGGCCGCGGGCTCGTGGGAACCGAAGTAACGGAGAAGGTTGGCGAACATCCGGAACGCACGGTAGCCCGGGTCCGCGAAAAGGAAAGCCGCGGTTGAACGGTGCGGAGGACTTATCCCGAATTCCACGATGACTTCTGTCGCCCGCTGAGGGAGCAGCGGAACTTTTGCGGGGCTTTGGTTCCTGCGCTCCCGCGCAGGGCTTCAAGGGGCAGAGCCAAACCCGGAATCAGGGCTATAGGCGGTTCGGCCGGATCGTGACGGCTCAGGCCTGTCGGCGACGGCGGAGCGTGAGGGCGACCACGCCGGAGCCGAGCGCGAGCAGCGCGTAGGTCGAGGGCTCGGGGACGGCCTGGAAGTTCAGGTAGATGTTCTGGGCGTCGGCCGTCAGGCTGAATTGGCTGTTGGGGATGAGGCCGCCCTGGAAGAGGCTGCTGTCGATGACGAACTTGTTGGCATTGAAGCCGGTGATGGTGCCGCCGGTCTCGATCAGCTTGAACTGGTAGGTGTTGCCCTGGGTGAGGCCGGTGGCCATGCCCTCGTCGCCGTAGGCATCGTAGCTCTCAAGCAGCAGGTTGAACGCGCCGACGGAGATAGAGGCGAGGTCGAGGTTGCCGGTGATGTAGAGCGTGCCGAAACCTTCGGAGTGGGAGGCGTCCTGCAGGCCCCAGACATAGGTGCCGCCGTCGGCGAAGATGGTGCTGCCGCCGAAAGTGAGCTTGCCGGGGAAAAACTCACCGGGGATGCCGGGGAAGACGGTTTGGCTGGCGCCGATGGTGATGGGGGCGCTGTTGACGCCGTTGAAGGAGGACGGGGCAAAGGTGCCCAGACCGCCCAGCACGCCCTGCGTGAGCACCAAGGCGTTGGTCAGGTTGACGCTTTCGTTGAGGATGAGGCCGCCTTGGCCCGCGACGGTGTTGATGGTGATGGTGCCGGTGCCGGCGGAGTCGTAGGCGCCGAGACCGAGGGCGCCGTAGCCGGTGATGGTGGTGCCACCGGAATATTGGTTGTGCCCGAAGAGATACAGGATCTCGCCCTGGGTGCCGGCCGTCACGACGACCCCGCCGGTGGAGGTGGTGTTGCCCGGGGCGGTGATGTCGCCGCCGAACTCATAGTCACCGTCAACGGTGCTGGTGTCGAAAGTCAGGGTGACGCCGTTGGTGAGCTCGATGTGGCCGCCGTTGCGGCCGATGATGCCGCGCAGCGTGCCGCTGGTGGTGAAGGCCGCGGTGGCGTTGTCGCTGTCGAGCTGCAGGGTGCCGCCGCCGGCGGCGTTTGCGCTGCCGAAGGTGAGCACGCCGTTCTGCACCTGGAAGAGACCGTAGAAGCCGCTGTTGTCGCCGGTAAGCGTGACGTTGATCGGGGTGGGATTGGCGAGGCCGATGAGGCCGACGCCGGTGCCGTTGGGATTGCTGTCCGACGGCGCGTTGGAGAGCGGCGGGCCGGAAATGTTGCCCGACAGCGTGAAGTCGTTGGTGCCGGTCAGCATGAAGTTCGGGGTGAAGCCGGCGCCGGGCGCGGCCTGGGCGAACACGATGTTGTTGGCGAAGGTGCGGCCGGCCGTGGCAGCCGAGAGCCCGATGTTGTTGGCGCTCTGCGCGGCGAGCGTGAGGGTGCCGGTGCCGAAGGAGGTGTCGGCGGCGCCGGACAGCGTGATGCTGCTGAAACTGTTGATCGTGGTTCCACCCGTGTAGGTGTTGGGCCCGTTGAGCACCACGGTCCCGTCGCCCATCTTCTGGAAGCCGCCCGGCACGCCGATGATGACCGAGCGGGCGGAGGCGCCGTCAATGAGCGGGCTGTCCACGACGAGCGTGCCGCCGTCGGCCGCGGTGAAGCGGTAGGTGTTGGCGGTGTTGTTGGCGTTGGTGACGGTGGTGGGCGTGAGGGTGCCGCTGAGCACGGCCTTGGTGGTGGTGCCGACGAAGGCGCCGTTGTTGAAGCCGGTGAGGTCGAGGTTGGAGACCGTGGTGGGCGAACCGACGTTGGTGGAGTCGAAGCCGATCACGCCCCAGGTGTTGGTCTTGTCGAAGCGGGTGAACAGGCCGGTGGTGAGCGTGGCGCCGTTGACGGCGGTGCCACCGAGCGTGGCATCCGTGAAGCCGAGGTAGCTTTGGCCGACGTTGACCGCGCTGCCGCCGGCGCGGAGGATGCCGGAGCCCGGGATGGAAGAGGCGCCGTCGAAAATGATGAAGCCGTTGTTGGCGTAGGTGCCGCCGGTGTAGGTGTTGGCGCCTTTCAGGTAGAGGATGAGGGCCACGCCGTTGTTGTTGGTCACCACGTAAGTCGAGGTGGTGAGGTTGACCAGGTTGGACTGGACGTAGAGTTTGCCGCCGCCGTTGCCGAAGTTGTAGTTCGCGGTCAGCTGGGGCGTGATGGTCCCGGTGAGGGTGACGCTGGTGGCCGTGCCCAGGCGGATGCCCTCGAAGGCGGTGGTGTTGAAGCCGGTGAGGTTGATGTTGTCGCTGAAGGTGGCGGGTGAGCCGGAGGGCAGGCCGGCGGTGAGAGAGTCGAGGCCGACGGCGCCGGTGGAGCCCGGGTTGAACTTGGCGAGGAAGGCGGCGAAATCGCCGGCATTGGGCACGGCGCTGGTGGCGATGCCCACGTAGCCGGAGTTGGGCGAGTTGTTGGCCTGACCGGAGAGAATGGTGCCGGTGACGGGGATGGCGCTCTGAGTGGCAAAGATGAGCGAGCCGTTGCCGTTGGTGTTCGCGCCGGTGGTGAGATTGGGCGAGAAGCCGACATTGGTGCCGCCGGTGTAGGTGTTGGTGCCGCCGAGGATGATGATGCCGGGGCCGGTGATGTTCAGGCTGCGGGCGCCGCCGGACTCGACGATGTTGCCGGAGATGAGCAGCGGATGGCGCGTGATCGGGCCGGGCAGCGGCCGCACGCCGGTGTTGTTGGGATACTCGGCGGCCAGCTTGTTGGCGAAGCCGGAGTTGGCCAGCAGGGTGGTGTTGTTGGCGAGGGTGATCGTGCCCGTGAGCGTGGTGCCCGGGAAATCCCACATCCGGAAGCGAACCGGCGCATAGGCGACCTGGCCGGGAAGGAGCGAACCGTTGTTGAAGGTAAAGTTGTTGCCCAGGGTGGGGGCGTTGTGGGTCACAAGGTTGCCACCATTGCCGAAAGCCACGCTGCCGGTGCCGAGTGAGCCGGAGCCCCAGAGCACGAGGGTCGGAAACGATCCGATCGTCGCTGCCGAGTCGGTGTTGAGCGTGAGATTGCCGCTGTAGTCGCTCGGGTTGGCGGTCGTGTTGGCGAGCAGCAGGGTCTGGTTGCTGCCGTTGAGCGTGAGGCTGCTGGTGCCGCTCAATTTGCCGTGGAAGGTGACGAGACCGCCTTCCCCGAGGTTCCAGGTTTGGGCGCCCGTGAGGGTCGTGAAGACATTGGGATCGAAATCCGCGCGGAAACCCTGGACGCCGGTGGCGTCGAAGCCGCCGGTGATGGTCAGGGCGGAGGAGGCGCCGCTGGGCACAAAACGGAAACTGTCATCCATGCCAAAGGTCAGCGTATCGACGCTGAAGGTGGACGGCAGGTGGATGACATCGCGCACCGCATCCCCAAACACAAAATCTTCTCCGCCGGTGCCGTTGGGCGTCACGCCCCCGCGCCAGCCGCTGCCGACGCCGGTCCAGATGTAGGTTTGGGAAAAGGCGATGGCGAACAGACCGCAAAAAGACAGGGCGCCGGCGAACAGTCGTGGGAAGCGCGTCATGGGCGAGAGGTTAAGCGCGGCGGATGGATCGGCACAATGCCAAACCCGACGCACGCGGCCTTCCGGGCGGATCCGCGACAAAGTGCGGGCGCGCCTGCTAGGTCTTGGGCGCCGGATCCTGACGGTGAGGCGGGGGCACAGACGAGAGCGCGCGGCGCAAGTGGGCGATAAAGTCCGCCACTTCGAAAGGCTTGTGGATGACGCAGTCCACCTTGGCGGCGGTGAGCTGCTCCATTTCCTCGGAGCCGAGCCGGCCGCTCATCACGATGACGGGGCCGGGGTAGTGGCCCGATGTCCGCACCCGGCGCAGGACATCGATACCGCTGAGGCCCGGCATGTTCACGTCGAGCACGAGCAGGTCGAAAGAGGCCGCCTTGGCCTCAAGGGTGCGCCAGGCGGAGGTGCCGTCGGGTTCGCGATGGATCGTGTGGCCCTCTCGCTTGAGCACGGCAGCGACGGTCTGCGCGACGAAGTCATCGTCCTCGGCGAGGAAGACCCGGGCGCTCGCGGCCGGCCGGCCGCCAGCCGGTGTGCTGACCGGAATCGCCGGAGCCGGGGCCGGCTGAATCGGGAGAAAAATGTGAAAGGTGGTCCCGTCGCCCGGCACCGAGTCCACCTCGATGTGGCCTCCGCTCATGTGCACGAGGTGCCAAACCGTGGCGAGGCCGAGGCCGGTGCCCTGACCGACCGATTTGGTGGTGAAAAACGGCTCGTAGATGCGCTCACGGATTTCCGCCGGCATGCCCATGCCGTTGTCCTGCACATCCACGCGCACCCAGCCCTGCAAATTCGGGATGGGCACATCGGACAGGGTTTCACGGGCCTTGGCCGGCAGAGCGGCAGCCTGGATGCGGATCAGGGCGGTCCAGTCCTCCGCCGGGGCCGCGTTGAGCCGGTCCAGCAGCGTGTCGCGGGCGTTGAGGATGAGGTTGACGAGGATCTGGTTCAGGTCGGTGGCGTTGAGGTAGAGCGGGGGCAGGTCATCGGGCACGTCGTTCTGCCAGCGGATGCGGCGATCCATTGTCAGCCGCAGAAGGGCGAAGCAGCTGTCAATGGCCACGGGCAACCGCACCACTTCGGGGCGGGATTCGTTTTTCCGGCCGAAGGTGAGAAGGCGGCGCGTGAGCTCGGCCGCACGCTGCGCGGTGCTGGCGATCAGGCCGACGGATTCGGCCAGTTCCCGGTCCTGCGAACGGTCCAGCAGGAGCTCGCCGCTCTTGAGCAGGATGGGCGTGAGGAGGTTGTTGAACTCGTGCGCGATGCCGCCGACCAGTTCGCCGACGGCCCGGAGCTTGCGGGATTGGGCGACCTCCTCGTCCAGGCGGTGGCGCTCGGTGGTGTCCTCGGCCAGCAGGCAGCAGCGGTTCCGGCCTTCGGGGCTGGGCAGAAGGGGCACGATCATCAGGGCCAGGTGCCGGCTTGTGCGGGGCAGATGGCGGGACTCGCGGGTCAGACCGGCCGCTCCCCGGCCGCGGGCCAGAAAATCCACCAGCGCCGCGGCGAACTCGGGTTCCAGCGGGAGATCGGTCAGCAACCTGCCCGGAGCGCCGCCCGGCGGCTGGCCGAACAATAGTTCCGCGGGCCGGTTCACCAGCACGATGCGGTGGCCGTCGGGAGGAAGTTCCTCCAGCACGCAGACGCCCAGGGGGATGTTGTCGTAGAGGGCGCGCAGGAGCGTTTGCTGCCGGGCGAGTTCGTCGGCCTGGGTGGCGATGCGCCGGTGCAGAAAGCGCAGGCGGAGGTAGGCGGTGAGCGCCACGCAGAAGGCCACGGCCAGGAAGGCGAGGCCGTAGCGGGTGGCCTGCTCCCGGGTGATGAGCGGAGCATCGATGCGACCGAACCACTTTTGGTAGATCTCGCCGAATTCGCCGGTGCGGTGCAGGATGGCGAGTCCCTCATTGAGGCGCGCCAGCAGCAGGGCGTCGCCCTTGTGCACGGCGAAGCAGTGGCGGATGTCGTAGCCAGAGAGTGGTTCGCCGAACATCGTCACGTTGCGGATGCCGCGCTGCTCGATGACCGACAGGGCGGTGAGCTGGGAAAGAAAACTGCCCTCGACCTGGCCACGCTCGATCATGCGCAGCGCCTCCTCGCTGGCGCTGACCGGAACCTGTTCAACCTTCAGCCCCTGGTCGGCAATGAACCGTTCGCCGATGCTGCGCGCGCCGATGATGGCGAACTTCCGGCCGTTGAAATCCTCGAGGCGGCGGATCGGACTGCCCTTTTCCCGGATGAACACGGCGCCCCGCAACGTGAGAAACGGCACCGTGAAGTCGCAGTAGCTGTCCCGCTCGGCCGTCTGGCTGAGGATTTGCAGCATGTCGAACTCACCCGCCCGGAACCGGTCGTGCATCTCGCGGCCCGGCAGCGCCACTCTTTTGATCTCCAGATGCACGACGCGGGCCACGGCGTCGAGGAGGTCGGCGGAAAATCCGGTGGCGCGGCCCTTGGCGTCGAGGAAGCCGTAAGGATAGCTGTCGGTGGTCACGCCGACGACGATCGGCTGGCGATCCGCCAGCGAGCGCGCGGATGCCTCGTCCGCCGGATCCGCCACGGGTTGTGCCTGCAGCACGAGGCCAAGCAGCAGCCCACAAAGCCAGCCTCCACGCCGGAGTGCTTGATGCGGGTTGGTCATCTGCCGGCCACCATAGCGGTCAACGTCGGCGAATCCACCCAAACTTTGCCGGCCGGCGGCGGCGTTCAGCCGAGAACCGTCAGCGTGATGCCGACAACGATGCCGAGCACGGCCGGCAGCTTGGCCGCCCCCTTCGCCTCGCGGAACAGCCAGATGCCGCCGGCAAAGGCAACCAACGTGCTTCCGCGCCGCAGGCTGGACACAACCGACACGAGCGCCTCCGGATCGCGCAGCGCGTCGAAATAAACATAGTCGGCCACCAGCAGCGACAGGGCGATGAGCGGGATGCTCCAACGCCAGTGGAACTCGTTGCGCGGCCACCAGCGGCGCCACCAGCCCACGATCAGAGGCAGCAGCACCACCGGCAGGTAGAGCGTGAACCACGACTGGACCTGCGCGGCGCTGAGTCCGACGGTGCCGAGCAGATACTTGTCGTAGAGGCCGCTGACCGCACCGCAGAGCGTGCCGGCCACCATGCAGCCCACCCACTTGTTGCGGTGAAAATGAATTCCCTCGTCCCGGCCCGCGACCGACAGCCCCCAGAATGACGCGAGCGTGAGCAAAATGCCGGTGTTTTCCAACCACGAGGGACGTTCACCGAGCACGATGAGTGCGCCGAGGAGCGTCCACAGCGGCCCGGTGGCCCGGATGGGCGCGGCGAGCGACAGCGGCAGGTGCTTGATGCCAAAATAGGTGAAGGCCCACGAAGCGGCCACAATGCCGGACTTGAGGAAAACCAGGCCGTGTTGAGCCGCCGTGAGCGGCGCCGGCAAGAATGCGGCCGGCAGCGCGGCTGGAACCAGCAGACCGGTGATCAGCAGCGCCAGCCACACGACCGCGCCGCAGATCGTGCCCAGGAACAGCACCGGCAGCACCGCGTTGCCGTGCAAAGCGTGTTTCTTGCTCAGGTCGTAGAACCCGAGGAAGAGGGCGGAAAAAAGACTGCCGACAATCCATGACATGAACGGCGAGATGTGACGCACGCCGTCGCCGGGATCAAGCCATGGTATGGAGAAGCTGTCGGCTTGCGAACAGGGGCCGTCGCCCGGGCTGCAGGCCTCAGCCCTTTTTGTCGCTGTCGATGAAAGCGAGGACGTTTTCCGCCTGCTTGTCGGTCACGCCGGTGTCTTTGTAGACGATCTTGCCGCCCTTGATGACGTAGCACTCGCGCGAGGCGAACATCATGGCGCTCTGGCCGAAGGCCTTCACGACCTTCTTGTCGGTGTCGGCGAGCAGCGGGAACGGAAAGTTGTTCGTTTCCTTGAATTTCTTCTGCGCCTCGACGTTGTCGGTGCTCACACCGACGACGGCGGCCCCGCGTTTGGTGAGCTCGGTGCTGGCGTCACGCAGCGAGCAGCCCTGCTTGGTGCAGCCGCCGGTGAGCGCCTTCGGGTAAAACCATACAACCGTGTAGGTGTTCTTCGCATAGACGTCGCCGAGGTTCAGGGTCGAACCGGTGTCCGTGACGGCGGAAACGACCGGGGCGTCGGCACCGACAGAAAGGGAGTCGGCGAAGGCGGAATTGAAGAGGGCGAGCAGGGCGGAGAACATGAGGAATAGGCGCAGGGGTTTCATGCGGGACAGAGGCTAGCCACGGCCGCGAGATTGGCAAATTTTCGAAAAAAACGGGCGAAGGACAGACAGGAACGCACGCGGTTCCGGGGTATCGGCTAAAAGTTTGCCAAAAACCCCCGGAAAGGAACCGCATCGTTTGCATGGTGTTAGTGGGGGTGTCGGCCGCGCCCAGCGCGACCGGCATCACCAACCAATACCACCATGAAACAGACCATTACCTTCAAGCACCTCCTTCTGGCGGCGGCTCTGGCCACCGGCCTCGGCACCGCGGCCCGCGCCGACGACAGCCTGCCCCCCGCCGATCAACCCGCTCCGGTGACGAGCGATTTCAGCCTGCTCGGCCTGTCACATGCCACGCTGACCTACAGCTACATTAACCTCGACGGCACCTCGGTGCATGCCGACGACTACACCTTCGAGGTCAACCAGCCGCTCATGGCCAATCTCGACGCCGTGTTCGCCTACGATTACGCGCAGACCGGCGTGTTCGGCGGCTCCCGCCTCAAGACGCAGACCCTCAGCGCGGCGTTGCGCGCGTTCAGCACCTCCTACAGCTGGGGCAAGCCCTACGTCGAGGCCGGCGTCGGTTACGCGTGGAACCGGTTTGCAGGCACGGACGACAACTCCTTCGTCTGGTCGCTCGGCGTCGGCGCCGAACTGCGCGTGAACTCCCGTGCCACGGTGACGCCCTACGTGCAGTATGTGGACGCGCCCGACCTGCCCGGCAACGGCGTGTTCAACTTCGGTGCGCGCGGCAGCTACTGGATCGACACGTCGTGGGCGGTCACCGCCGGCTTCGAGGTGGACGACGACAAAAATACCACGTTCACCGTCGGAACAAACTTCCGCTTCTGAGTTCACAGTAGGCGTCCGCCGCAGGGCGGATACCGAAAGTGTGTGCAATGGGCCGCGACGCAGGGGTGCGTCGCGGCCCTTATTTTTGATCGAGATGCCGCGCCACCCAGGCGGAGGCCAGTTGGGTCACGATCACCGAGAAGGTGAACAGATACAGGCCGACGCCGATCTGGAGCTTGGCCAGCCCGGCGGCCTTCATGGTCACGATGAGGATGGCGACGACGAACACGTCGAGCATGGACCACTTGCCGAGCGCCGCGACCCAGCCGTGCAGGCGGCGCACCCGGGCAAGATCGTGGGCGCGTTCCATCCAGATGACGCCCAGCAGGCCGAGCTTCACACAGGGGAACACCAGCGTGAAAAGCGTGAGCACCGCGAAGAGGAAGTATTCGCCCTCCTGGAAAAGGGTGAAGATGCCGCCGACGACCGAGACGGCATCGTCGAAGATCCAAAGTTTGGTCACATGGAAAAACGGGAAAAACACGCCAGTGCCGAACAGCAGCAGGGCCGCTGCGATCAGCAGGGGGATGGCACGGTGCGAGAGCGGCGTGGATTCGGGCATGCGGAAATCTGTAGGGCGGCACCGGCAGTCCGCCACCACGAAAACCCGATCTCGGATCAGATGTAATACATCTCGCCGGGTGCCTTGGTGGCGAGCTGGTCGAGGGTGTAACTCTTGAGCTTGGTGGCGAGGGTGTCGCGCACTTCGTGCCAGACCTGCTTCAGGCGGCGCCCGCTCTGGCCCGAGAAGTTGCCGCTGAGACCAAGGAACTCGCCCTCAACCGCGAGCATGATGTCGTGGAGGGAAATCTCCTCCGGCGGGCGGGCGAGGCGGTAGCCGCCGAGATTGCCGCGGCGGCTGGTGATGAGGCCGGAGGTGCGGAGCTTGCCGAGGATCTGCGCCAGAAAGTTCGCGGGCACGGCCTCGGTGCGCGCGAGGTGGTCGATCTGCGCCAGCTCGCCCGAGCTTTCGAGGCGCGCGAGTTCGGCCATCACGCGGCAGGCATAATCGACTTTGACGGAGATTTTCACGGGTTCAGATCGCGTAATCGGTGTTCTCGGGTTTCACGAGTTCCGTGGGCGCGAGCAGCATGCCGGCGGCGACGGTGGCGTTGGTGCCTTGCTCGATCAGGATGAAGGAGCCGGTAAGACGGTTCGTCGCGTAGCCGTCGTAGAAGAGCGGCTTGGCGGTGCGGATGCGGATCTCACCGAGATCGTTCATCGCCAGCTCGGCAGGGGCGGGGTTCGCATCGAGCGTCTCCATGTCGAGGCGGCTCTCGATCTCGGTGACGATCGCCTGCACGGTGCTCGTGGTGTGCTTGAGGAAATATTTCCGGCCGCGCTGGAGGGTGCGCGGGTGCATCCAGCAGATCTTGGCGTGCAGCTCGGTGGCGCCGCCGGGCAGGGCGTCAAGGCCGACGAGCATGCTGCCGCGGCTCACATCCACGTCGTGTTCGAGCACGACCGAGACCGACTGCGGGCAGAAGGCCTCGTCCACGGAACCGTTGTAGGTGTGGATTTCCTTCACGGTCGAAACCACGCCGCCGGGGAGGGCCATGACCTTCTGGCCTACCTTGACGATGCCGCCGGCGATCTGGCCGCTGAAACCGCGGAAATCGTGGAGGCGTTGGTCGGTGGGATTGTTCGGGCGGTTGACCCACTGCACGGGCAGGCGGAAGCCGTTCAGGTTGTGGTCGCTCGCGATGTGAACGGTCTCGAGGTGCGCGAGCAGCGTGGGGCCGGCATACCAGGGCGTGTGCTTCGAGGGTTCGACGACGTTGTCGCCGTTGAGCGCGCTGAGCGGGATGAACTTCACGTCCTTGATGTCGAGGCGCGGGAGGAACTCCTCGAACTGGGCGCGGATCTCGTTGAAGCGCGCCTCGCTCCAGTCCACGAGGTCCATCTTGTTGACGGCGACGACGAGATGCGGGATGCGCAGCAGCGACGCGATGGCGGTGTGGCGGCGGCTCTGCTCGATCACGCCGAGGCGGGCGTCCACGAGCACGATGGACAGGTTGGCCGTCGAGGCGCCCGTGACCATGTTGCGCGTGTATTGGACGTGGCCCGGAGTGTCGGCGATGATGAACTTGCGCTTCGGCGTGGCGAAGTAGCGGTAGGCGACGTCAATCGTGATGCCCTGCTCGCGCTCGGCGCGGAGACCGTCGGTGAGGTTGGCGAGGTTGATGGAACCGCCGCCGGTGATGTCGGCGGAGCGCTCGAGAGCCTCGATCTGGTCCTCCATGAGCGACTTCGAGTCGTAGAGGAGACGGCCGATGAGCGTGGACTTGCCGTCGTCCACGCTGCCGCAGGTGTTGAAGCGGAGAATATCGACGACGGGCACGGTCGGGCGTGAGGAAAGGGAGGAAGAGGTGGCGACCACGGACATGAAAGGTTGGGTGTTGGCGGATTTTAGAAGTAACCGGCCTTCTTGCGGTCTTCCATGGCGGCCTCGGAGGCCTTGTCGTCGGCGCGGGAACCGCGCTCGGTGACGCGGGCGGCGGCGACCTCGGCGATGATGTCGTCGAACGAGCTCGCGGGACTCTCGACCATGCCGGTGCTGATCATGTCGGCGATGGTGCGCACGCGGCAGACCATCGTCTTGCGCTGCTCAGTCGGCTTGGGCCGGGCGCCGGCGTAGGGATCGGGCTTCGATGTGTCGGTGTGGGCCGGCGGCACGGGCAGCCACTGGCCGCCGCGGCGGAAGCACTCGCGGGTGTGGCTGAAGTAAATCGAGGGCACCTCGAGCTGCTCGCGCTTGATGTATTCCCACACGTCCATCTCGGTCCAGTTGCTCAGCGGGAACACGCGCATGTTCTCCCCGGCGTTGAGGCGGCCGTTGTAGAGGTTCCAGATTTCGGGGCGCTGGTTCTTCGGGTCCCACTGGCCGAAGCTGTCGCGGAAGCTGAAGAAGCGCTCCTTGGCGCGGGCCTTTTCCTCGTCGCGGCGGGCGCCGCCGATCGCGCAGTCGAAGCGGAACTCCTCGATGGCGCCGAGGAGGACGGGGATCTGCAGCTTGTTGCGGCTGACCTCGCCCGGCGCCTGCGTGGCGGAGCCGTTGGCGAGGGCCTGGTCCACCGTGCGCACGATCAGCTTCGCGCCGAGCTGCTTGGCGCGGCGGTCGCGGAACTCGATCAGCTCGGGGAACTCGTGGCCGGTCTCAACGTTGAGGAACGGCATCGGGAGGTCCGACGGGCGGAAGGCCTTCTCCGCGAGGCGCAGCAGGCAGATGGAGTCCTTGCCGCCGGAGAACAGCAGCACGGGGCGCTCGAATTCGCCCGCGACCTCGCGCATGATGTGGATGGCCTCGGTCTCCAGGAGATCGAGGTGATCAAGATGGTAATTCTTCATGAGGCGGCGGCGGTCGCGGCGTTCTTGCCCCACGCGGCGTGGAGGCCGCACTCGCGTTTCTCGTCGGCCTTGGCCGGGTCGAAGTAATCCCACTCGTTGGGCAGCTTGTGCTCCGCGAGGTAGGCTTCCATCTGGGCATCGGTGAAGTGGAAGACCGGGCTGACCTTCAGGGCGCCGAAATTCGCGTCGTGCGAGACGATGTCGAGACCGGCGCGGTTTGGGTTCTGCACCTTGCGCAGGGCGGTGATCCAGACGGTCGGGGCCAGTTCTTTCATGCCGCGCTGGAAGGGCTCGAGCTTCATCACGCCGCTGAACTGCTTCAGGCCGGCCTCGTCGTCGAGCGACGGGATGGGACCGTGCACGGCGTCGCGGTGGGCGGGGGTCATCTTCGGCAGGTAAGGCTTGAGGTTGAGCTTCAGCTGCGTGCGGAGCTGCTCGGCGTGCTTGTAGGTGGCCGGGCGGTTGTAGCCGTGGTCCACCCAGAGCACGGGGATGTCGGCTTGCGCCTGCGTGGCGAGGTGGAGCACGACGGCCTCGTAGGGACGGAAGTTGGTCGAGACGATCGCGCGGCCGCCGGCCTGGGCGATGGCCCAGCGGACGACCTCGAGCGGCGATTTGGTAGCGAGCTCGGCGTTGAGTTTCGCGAGCTGTTCAGCGGTGAAGGACATGGGAGACGGATCAGTTGGAGGCGGGGGCCGGAACCGGGGCGGCGGCTTTGGCGGCGGCAGCCGCGGCTTGCGCGACGGCGGCCTCGGGCAGGAGGACGCGGGTGGCGAAGTCGCCGAAGCGCTCGCCGGTGACGCGCTCGTTTTTCCAGCGCGTGAGCAGCGGCTTCAGCTCGGCTTCGAGGTCGGCCTCCTTGATCACGTCCTTGTAAACCTTGTTCAGGCGCTGGCCGGAGACGTCGCCGCCGAGCCAGAGCTGGTATTTGCCGGGGGCTTTGCCGACGAAGCCGATCTCCGCCATGTAGGGGCGGGCGCAGCCGTTGGGGCAGCCGGTGGAGCGGATGATGATTTCCTCGCTGGCGAGACCGAGCTCGGCGGTGAGCTTCTCGATGCGGTTGATGATGCCGGGCAACGCGCGCTCGGACTCAGCCAGACCGAGGCCGCAGGTGGGCATGGACGGACAGGCCATCGAAGCGGCATGGAGAATCGAGGCCTGATTGCTCGTCTTCACGCCGTGCGACTTGAGCAGGGCGTCAATCCCGGCGCGGTCCGCGGGCGGGACGTTGGCGAGGATGACGTTCTGGTTGGCGCTGAGGCGGAACTCGACGTGCGGGAACTTCTCCGCGACCTGGCGGAGCGCGGTCTTCATCGCGTGGCCTTCGACATCCTTGATGCGGCCGGTCTGCACGAAGAGGGTGAGGAAATCCGAACCGTCCACGGCGCGCTGCCAGCCGTAGGTGTCGGTGGTCGACGTGAACTCGAATCGGCGCACGCCGGAGAGGGCGTTGTTGGTCCGGCGGTTGACCTCGGCGGTCAGCCACTCGACACCGCGTTCGGCAACGACGTATTTCAGGCGGGCGTGCTTGCGGTTGGCGCGGTCACCGAAGTCGCGATGGATGGTCAGCACGGCCTTGGCGACCTCGACGACCTTCTCGCGCGGCAGGAAGCCGATGACGTCGGCGAGGCGCGTGTAGGTCGCGTCGTTGCCGTGGCTGCGGCCGAGGCCGCCGCCGACCGCGAGGTTGTAACCGAGGAGCTTGTCACCCTCGACGATGGCGATGAAGCCGAGGTCGTTGGTGAAGATATCCATGTCGTTCGACGGCGGAATGACGAAGGAGGTCTTGAACTTGCGCGGCAGGTAGGTCTGGCCGTAAAGCGGATCGGTGAACGAGGTGTTCTCGGGCGCGTCGAGGTTGAGCTGGACGTTGTCCACCCAGATGGAGTGGTAGGCGGGGGTCTTGGGCGCGAGGGCCTCGACGACGAGGTGGGCATCAGCCATCACCTCCGCGCGGGCGAGTGTGGTCGCCGGCGTCGGCGAGACCGTGACGTTGCGGTTCACGTCGCCGCAGGCCGCGAGCGTGGAGAGCATGGATTCGTTGATGCGCTTGATGAGCGGGCCGAGGCCCTTCTTCACGACGCCGTGGAACTGGATGCTCTGGCGGGTGGTGACGCGCAGGGTGTTGTTGCCGTATTCGGTGGCGAGGTCGTCGAAGACCTTCCACTGGTTGGAGGTCATCACGCCGCCCGGGATGCGGCCGCGGATCATGACCAGCCACTTCTTGCCGGTCTTGCGGAGGTCGCGGTCATCCTGTTGGTAGATGCCGTGGAACTTGATGAACTGCTCGTCGTCCTCGGAGAACTTCTCGAGGGCGGGATCGTTGAGGGTGGCGGCGATGTTGCCGGCCAGCGTGGGAATGCGCTGCTTGAGGACCTCGTTCTTGGAAAGGGGGGCGGTGGTGGTTTCAGACATGACTAACGAAACGCTTGCCACTTTGCGCAAAAGATAAAGATTAAAAGACGTCATACTTACTAAAGAAGTCATGAATACGAATCAAATCACTGCCAAAAAAGGCTTTGTGTGGCTTATTGGAGCCGGTCCAGGGGCGGCCGATTTGATCACCTTGCGGGGTTTGAAGGCACTGCAGGCGGCCGAGGCGGTGGTCTATGATGAGCTGGCGAACTTCGACCTTTTACAAAATTGCCCGAGTGGCTGCGAAATGCACGCGGTCGGCAAACGGGCTGGACGCCACAACGCGTCCCAAGTTGAGATCAATGAGCTGCTGGTGTCGTTGGCCCAGTCCGGCAAAAAGGTCGTGCGCCTCAAGGGCGGCGATCCGTTGGTCTTCGGTCGGGCCGGCGAGGAGATTGAGGCGCTGCGGGCTGCCGGCCTGCCGTATGAGATCGTGCCGGGCGTGACCGCCGCCACCGCGGCCGCCGCGGTGACGGGTCTGCCGCTCACGCACCGGGATTTTTCCTCGGCCGTGGTCTTTGTGACCGGCCACCAATGCGCCGCGAACACCGGTGGACTGGACTGGCACGCGCTCGCGAAGCTCAAGGCGACGCTCTGCTTCTACATGGGCGTGCGCCGCCTGCCCGAGATCGTGCATAACCTCGTCGAACATGGCATGGCCGGCACCACGCCGCTGGCGCTCATCAGCCAAGCCACGCTACCCGCGCAGAAAATCACGATCACCACGCTGGCTGAAGCCTCGGCGATTCCGTCGGAGCAGATCGTGCAGCCCGCGTTGGTTGTGATCGGCGAGGTCGTGAGCGTTTCCGACTTCGCGCAGCAGGTGCCGGGGTTGGCGGGTAGGACCAGTCTTTGACTGGTCGCGGCCGGTCAGAGACCGGCCCCACTCCACCGATCCGCCAAAATATCCACCAGCAGCGGGTGCTCGGCCACGAGCCCGGTCATGGTGGTGCGCAGGGCGCCGCCGCTTTCCGCTTCGGCCGCGCGACAGATTTCCGCCACGTCGCCGTCCGGGCCGGCGTGGCGGCCGGGCAGCAGGAACTGCATGGCGACGACGACCTCACTGGCGCTCCAGCCGGGCGAGCGCAGCAAACGTTCGAGCAAGGGTTCGCAGAAATCGTAGGCCGCGCCTTCGCGGCGCTCCATGCTGGCGGGCGAAACGGTGTAGGCGGAGCCGAGCTGGCCCGCGAGCTGACAGGCCAGCTCGTTGCGCACCTCAGTGACCGCCTTCGCCGGACTGCCGTGGTCCACGAGGGCGACACGGCGGGCCGATGCGCCCAAGGCACGCACCTGATCCGCGAGGATTCGCGCCAACCGGTCATCGCCGGCCGCGTAGAGCGGGGCGGCGACACGGATGGCGAGGGCAGGATATTTTCCGCGCAGGTGAGCGATCCGCTTCGGTAGGTAGTCCGTGAGCGCGCCGCTCGGACCGAAGAAAAGGGGCACGATGAGAAACTCGTTCTGCCCCGCGGCGAGCCGGCGCTCCAAGGCGGGCTCGAGGATTTCGGCCGGCGTGCCGCCGAGTTTCTCCGCGGGAACGGCGCTCGAATGCAGCAGGGAAACCGGCTCCACCCGCGTGCCGATCCGCTCGCCGAGCTTCGCGGCCAGAGCCCGCAGGCCAAGCGTCGCCGCCGGCTCGAGCGAGCCGTTGTCCATCAGGAAGGTGAGCGGGGCGGGCATGGTGGATTGAGATACCGAAACAGGGACCGATCCGATTTAGCCACGAAAAACACAAGAACCCAACCGCTGGCGCAGATCTCAAGGCGCCTATAGGCGCTCGGAACAATTGCGAGGCAGGCAGGGCCTTTTTGTGTTTTTTGTGGCCAAAAAGGATTGGGGCCTTGGTCTCACTCCAGTCCCGCGACGTTCACGTTGTTGTCGTATTCGACGGTGAACTTCACGGTCAGCTCGCGCTTCTCGCCGGGCTTGAGATCAAGCGTCCACTTGAGCGTGCCCTCGTCGGTCGGCTTCACTTCCTTGGCGTCGGGCGAGAGGAGCTTCACGACGATCTTCTCGTTGCGCGAGAGCGGCACCTGGTCGGCGACGATCACGCGTTCGGTGGTCTTCTTGTTGTTCTGCACCGTGAGCAGGTATTCGTAGGTGATGCGTTTGCCGGAGTTGGTCAGGCCGGTGTCCTCGGTGAACTTCTGCACGCGCTTGTGCTTGATCGCGATGCCGTCGTCCACGCCGAGCGCGAGGTCGAACTTCTCGCCGCTCATGACCGTGCGCAGGCCGCTGGTGGCGACGAAGGTGCCGTCGAGGAACACGTTCATCGCGCCGCCGAGCAGCGGGAACTCGGAGCTGTTGACGACCTTGCTCGTGAGGAAAGCCGCGGTCTGGCGCTTCGGCACGGTGAGGTATTCGGGCACGGCCTTGAGCACGGCGTTCGTGACGGGGACCTTCTGCGGCGAGTTGTCGCTCGGGATGCTGGAGCTGACGGCGATCTTGAATGATGCGCTGGTGGCGCCGGCCTCGATGGTGGCGGCGGCGAAAGCCGCGTCCTTGAGTTCCTCCGCCTCGGCGCCGCTGTTGCCGAAAGCATTGCTCGTCAGTGTCTGCATGTTGACCGAAGGCGCGGCGGCGGCCTTGGCCATCATCATCTCATCGCGCCGGCTGCGCGCTTCGCGCTCGCGCAGCATGATCGGATTGTAGAGATCCAGCTGCCACACGCTCAGCACCGGCGCCGCGCCGCCGAGGGACGGACGCGCGGTCGAGAGCGTGAGGGCGACATCCTTCCAGTCCTCGCCGGTGCTCTGGCGGACGATGCCGAAGTAATCGAGCTGCACGCTGCGCTCGCTGCTGGCGACGCGGGCGTCGTAGCTCGGCACCCACGAGGCACCGGGCACGGTGTAGCTGAGCGACACGTCGAGCGAGCCGGCCTGGGCGGCGGCCACGCGCACCGTCACGGTCTTGAAGGCCTTGCCGCCGGCGCCGCGCAGCTGCTGCAGCTGGGCCTGCACGGTGTTGGCCCGGTTCTGCAGCTCCTCGCGCTGCTCGTCGAGGGTGGCGCGTTCGGTGACGAGCTTGCTCTTCTGTTCGAGGAGGAAGTTGAGCGAGGTGGTGAACTGGTTGAGCTCGGGGCGCGGCACATCCTTGGTCGGCGGGGCGAAGAGCGCGGCTTCCATGCGGTCGAGCATGGCCTGCTGCGTGTTCAACAGATTCGCCCGGTCGTCGTAGCCGCGCAGCTGCTTGGCGAAGGCCCTGAGCTGGTCCTCGAGCTCCTTCACGCGGGCGTCGGGCGTGTAGTCCACGTAGGTCTGCTTCGCGCTCACGTCGAGGATGCTGGCCTGGGCCGTGCCCTTGCCGCTCACCTGCAGCGACTGCTCGTTGAGCGCCTGCGGCAGGTTGGCGAAGACCAGCTCGGCGGTGCCGCCGGAGAGCTGCACCGTGGCGGTGCGGGTGACGACGGCGCGGTCCTGATAGACCGTGACCGCGGAGATGCGGGAGTCAACCCCTCGACCGGGCTCGGGGCTGGCCGGCGCGGCGCGCAGGCAGAGGACGGAGGTCAGGGCACAGAGGCCAAAGGACAGAAGACGAAACGACGGGAGCAGACGGGGAGTTTTCATGGGAGTTATCCTGATTGGATGAAGGCTTAGACGCATTCCCCGCCGCTTTGTTAGCTGCGGACTTGTAATGGATTTGTCATGTCCCGCTTACCAGTCGTCCGTGCGGAAGGGCGCAGCGGGCAGGCCAGCGGCGTTGGCGAGGGTGGCGTTGGGCACGTTGCGGAAGGCGTAGCGCACGGCGACGGGTTCCTTCACGGACGCAGCGCGGACGACGACGCTCGCGCCCTCGATCTTCGCGGTCGCGGGGCGGAAAACGCGGTCGGCCCCGGCGATTTCAAAACCGCCGACCTCGGGGGCGGTGCTCTTCAGGCCGGCGGCGTAAGCAAAGGTCACGCGGAACCCCGCGCCTTCGCGCGCCACGGCCTGCAGCATCGGGCCGGAGTCGTCCACCCCACGCACGCCGTGGATGCGCGCGAGTGCGAGGCGGGCGAGACGGTCGCCGACGGGCACCTTGTCCTGCGGGTGCAAGTCGGTCGGCTCGGTGCCGTCAATGATCACGGCCAGGCCGGCGGCGGGTGTGCGGCGCACGGCGATTTCCTGCGCCTCGCGCTGGTAGGCCCAGCCGGTGCCGATTTCCTTGTCCCAACCCTCGTAGTTGGGCAGCTGCACGACGAAGAACGGGAAGTCGCCCAGAGGCCACGACGCGCGCCAGGCGCCGATCATCGCCGGCAGCAGCTCCGCGTAGTCGCGGTGACGGCCGACATTGGACTCGCCCTGATACCAGAACGCGCCGCGCAGCGCGTAAGGCACGAGGGGGGCGATCATGCCGTTGTAGAGGCGGGCCGGCATGAAGCCCGAGCCGGGCCCCATCGGTGGACGCGGCCACTCCATCGTGATCGGCGTGCCCTTGGTGCGGTTGTCCTCCTGCGCCTTGGCCCAGGCGGCTTCGAGGCCGGGCTGGGCGGCGTAGCGTTCGGGCCAGGCCTCCATCGCTGCCTGCATGGTCCGATTCAAGGCCGGCCAGCTGCGGTGCGTGCGCAACACCGGCTCGGGCATCCATGACTCGATGGCCGTGCCGCCCCACGAGGCGTTGAGGATGCCGACGGGCACGTTGAGTTTAGCCGCGACATTCTGCGCGAAGAAGTAACCCACCGCCGTGAACGATCCGATGGTGTCGGGCGTGGCCGATTGCCAGCCGCTGGTCGGCACCCGGCCCGTGGGCAGGTCGGCGCCAGAGTGCTCCACGCGGAGGTGGCGGATGAGCGGATTGGCGGGCTTGGCTTTCTCGACGTCGAAAAGCTTCGGCGAGCTGCCGAGGCCCCACTCCATGTTGGATTGGCCGGAGGCGAGCCACACCTCGCCGACGACGACATCGCGCAGCGTGATCCTCGTGTTGCCGCGGGTGACCACGAGGTCGGCGCCGGTGGCGTTGGCGGGCAGCGGATCAAGATCAGCGCGCCAGGTGCCGCTGGTGTTCACGCGCGTGCGCTTGGTCTGGCCCGCGAAGCTCACCGTGATGTTGGCGCCCGGCTGGTCATCCCAGCCCCACACGGGCACGGCCACGTCACGCTGCAGCACGGCGTGGTCCGTGAAGGGCGGCGCCAGCTCGAGCGCGGCACAAGGCAGGGTGAAAACGACGGACAACAGGGCGGGGCGGAGCAGTTTCATGGGGAGACGCCAGTCAACGCCCGACGGGACATATTCGCAATAGGCATTTGCCTCCCCGCGGCCGCGGTGCTTCGGTGCGGCATCATGCTTTATCACTGCGTTTATTTCTGGCTGAAACCCGAGCTCACCGCCGCGCAGCGCGCGGAATTCCGCCGCGGCGTCGAGAGCCTCAAGGGCATCAAGGCCGTCGAGAATGTCTCCGTCGGCGTCCCGGCCAAGACCACGGCGCGGCCCGTGATCGACGCCAGCTACGACGTGGCGCTCATCGTCGAGTGCAAGGACGTCGCCGCCGAGGCCGCCTACCAGGTGGACCCGCTGCACCTCGCCTTCGTCGCGAACTTCAAGACCTTCTGGACCCGCGTCCAGATCTACGACTCCGAATAAAGCCAACCGGAGGTTCACCACCAAGACACGGAGACACAGAGAAAACCTCCGCCCTTTGTGCCTTGGTGTCTTTGTGGTAAAATTCTGACTCATGCCTTCGCTCGCCAATCAGGTCGTGATCGTTACCGGGGCCTCGGCCGGCATCGGCGAGGCCACGGCGCGGCGGCTGGTGCGTGGCGGTGCGAAGGTGTTTATCACCGCGCGGCGGCAGGACCGGCTCGATGCCCTCGCGCGCGAGCTCGATCCGACCGGCGCCAATGTGCTTGCGCTCGCCGGTGATGTCACGAGCGACGCCGACCGCCGCAAGTGGGTGGAGGCGACGCTGGCGAAGTTCGGCCGCATTGACGGGCTCGTGAACAACGCCGGCTACGGCACGCGCGGCCCGGTCGAGATCGTGCCGGTGGACCTCGTCCGAAAAAACTACGAGACGAATGTCTTCTCCCTCATCGCGCTCACCCAGCTCGTGATCCCGGCCATGCGCGCGCAGGGCGGCGGGTGCATCGTCAACATCGGCTCCGTGGCCGGCCGCATCGCGCGTCCGCTCTCCAGCATCTACGACTCCACCAAACACGCCCTCGAAGCCATCACCGACGGCCTGCGCGGCGAACTGAAGCCGTTCGGCATCCGCGTGGCACTCGTGCGCCCGGGGTTCATCGTCACGGAGTTCATCGACGCCGCCAACACCGCGTCGGCCGATGTGATCGCCCACGCCGGGCCCTACGCGCCCTACTACAAGGGCTACCACGAGGGCACGACGAAGCTACGCGCCTTCGCCGGCCAACCCGACGACATCGCGCGCCTCGTGGAAAAAGCGCTCGCCAGCGACAACCCCGCCCCGCGCTACAACGGCCCCTTTCACGCCAAGATTTTCCTGTTCCTCCGCTGGCTCCTGCCCCGCCGCGTCCTCGGCTGGATGGTGCGCCTGAAAACGTGAAGATTGTAGGGCGGGATCGCCGATCCCGCCGTGGCTGAGGATCTTCATGGCCGATTGGCCAAACCTCGGATAAAAAGAGACAGAGGGGTAACCACTAATGGACGCTAATTTGACACTAATCAGGAGGGATCAGGATTAGTGACCCATGAGTGAAGATGAGTGGTTAAACTTGGATTGGTTCAGATGGCGACCGCTCCGGGAATCCACCCGACCGCTTCGGACGTAATATTTTTTGTTGAACACTTCTTCCCCTCGTCGCTCCTGGCTTATGCTCGTCGCCTTTATCGGCGCCGCCTTCGTGGCGGGCGTCATCGGCTCGGCGGCGACGTTTGAAAACGTCCGCTCCTGGTATCCCACGCTCACGAAGCCGTCGTGGAATCCGCCCAACTGGATTTTCGGTCCGGTGTGGACGACGCTCTACGTGCTGATGGGCACGGCGGCGTGGCGGGTGTGGCGCACGGGCCCCACTGCGCGCCCGCTGGTCGTCGGCTACTTCGTCCACCTCTTGCCCAACGCGCTGTGGTCGATCCTGTTCTTCGGCCTGAAGCAACCCGCCTGGGCGCTTGCCGACATCCTCCTGCTCTGGGGTTTGCTCGTGTGGCTCCTGCTCAGCTTCTGGCGCACCGACCGTCTCGCAGCCATCCTCTGGCTGCCCTACGTCGGCTGGGTCACCTTCGCCACCGCCCTGAACTCGGCCATCGTGCGGTTGAATTGAGTGTCGCCCGAGGAGGGCCCGCGTCTCGGCGGGCCGTTGATCAATGCAGCCTTGCGGTGCGAAGCAGGAGTCGGAACGTAGGCGTTTTCTATGAGCACGCGTTCCACCTATCTCGCCCGGACTTTGCTGACGCGGGCCAATACCCTGGCGGGGCATCTGGCGGAGGACGGGGCGCCTGCGGCGCAGCAGCGGGAGCGACTGCGCGACCTCGTGGCCAAGGTGCTCGTGGTCGAGGAGGGCATCACGGAGGAAACAAAGGTGCGCCTCGTGCTGGAGGCGCTGCCGACGGTCCCGGCCGGACGCGCGGTGTCGGATCGGGAGCTGCAGGAATTCGCGGCGGTGATCGAGACGCGGCTGTGGCGGTAGGGCCACGGTGGAGGACACCACTAATTTTCACTCATTGGACACTAATGGATTCGATGAACCTCCATAGATTAGTGAGTCATGAGTGTGGATTAGTGGTTAGCTCTCCTCTGTGTCCTCTGTGCTCTCTGTGTTAAAACCGGCTCGTTGCCTGGTTGCGGACGGTGCGGAGACAGACC
>CBINOW010000012.1:0-52730 GCA_966252395.1 uncultured Oleiharenicola sp.
TGCACGCGACCTCGTCGAGCGTGGCGACCTTGCAGAAGCCGGCGTCGTCGGCGTAGCCCTCGCCGCGACGCCAGGCGTGAAAGGTGTCGGCGACGCGGCGGATGTCGTCGCCGGAGAACTCGCGCTGGACGCGGCTGACCATGCGGCCAAGGTTGCGGGCGTCGATGAAGAGGATCTTTCCGGCGCGGTCGCGGTGGCGCGTCGTGCGGCCCTTATGGCGGTGGAGAAACCAGATGCAGGCGGGAATCTGGGTGTTGGTGAAGAGCTGGCTGGGCAGCGACACCATGCACTCGACGAGATCCTGTTCCACGAGCTTCTGCCGGATGGCGCCCTCGTTGTTGGTGTTGGAGCTCATCGAGCCGTTGGCGAGGACGATGCCGGCGGAGCCGTGCGGCGCGAGGTGCCAGACAATGTGCTGGAGCCAGGCGTAGTTGGCGTTGGTGACGGGAGGCAGGCCGAACTGCCAGCGCTTGTCCTGCTCGAGTTTTTCGCCGCCCCAGTCGGAGATGTTGAAGGGCGGGTTGGCCATGATGAAGTCGGCCTTGAGGTCGGGGTGCTGGTCGGCGTGGAAGGTGTCGGCTGGCTCCTTGCCGAAATCGAACCCGATGCCACGAATGGCGAGATTCATGGCGGCGAGGCGCCAAGTGGTGGGGTTGGATTCCTGGCCGTAAATGGAGATGCGCTGCTTGCGCCGGTCGACGTGCTGGCGGTCGGCGTGCATCTCGACGAACGACTCGCTCTGGATGAAGAAGCCGCCGGAGCCCATCGCAGGATCGTAGACGCGGCCCTCGAAGGGCTCGAGCATCTCGACGATGAGGTTGACGATGGATTTCGGGGTGTAGAACTGGCCGCCCTTCTTGCCCTCGGCCTGGGCGAACTGGCCGAGGAAGTATTCGTAGACCTCGCCGAGCACATCGGAGGCGCGATGCTCGATCTGCGTGAAGCCGATGGTGGAGATGAGATCGATGAGTTCGCCTAGCCGGACGGCGCGCATGCGCTCGCGGCCGTATTCCTTGTTGAGCAGGTTTTTCAGGCGCGGGTTCTCGCGCTCGATGGCGAGCATGGCGGCGTCAATGCGCTGGCCGATGTCAGTCCCCTTGGCGCGCGACTGCAGCTCAGCCCAGCGAGCTTCGGTGGGGACCCAAAAGACATTGTCGGCGGTGTAGTAGTCGCGGTCTTCGAGTTCGATGGCGACGTCCGACATCGAACTCAGTTTATCTCCAACATAATACACGTCATTCCTATCCAAGAGTCGTTTGCCGAGTCGCTGGCGATGCTCTTCGAAGGAGTCGGAGATGTATTTGAGAAATATAAGCCCGAGGACGACATGCTTGTATTCGGCGGCGTCCAGGTTGTTGCGTAGCTTGTCGGCCAAGCTCCATAGCGTCTTGTTAATGTCCTCGAGGGACTGCTTTTCCTCAGAATTGGCGGGCTTAGTCACGGATGGGGCGAAAATGGGTGCGACAGCAGATAGTAATGCGTCCAAACTGCCGGCCGGCCCGTTGATTGCCAAGCCTTTCGACTCGGCTCAAAGCAGGCCGCTTCGACCTGCTCAGGGCGGGCCTTTGCGACTGGCTCAAGACCGACGGTTTGACGGGAAAGATGAAGCTGGGCGTGCGTCGGGAAGCAACCCCGGGTTTTGATTCCGTGGCTTTGTCGGGTGACGGAATGGCGGCAGGCGGCCTGATCTGAGACCTGAAACCTGAAAACGACCGATAGGGGGACGACGGCAGAAGAACGAAGGCGGACGACAGAAGTTAGAGGTCAGACGTCAGAAGTCAGAAGTCAGAAGTCAGATGTCAGATGTCGGAAGGTGGCGAGGTGGAGATCAGACGCCGGAAATCAGAGGTCGGAGGTCCGTGGTCGGTAGTCCCTCGTCTCTTGTCCTTGGTCCCTGGTCCTTCCCCAACAGGGGGTTTTCCATCCCGGGGAAGGCGAGGAGAACGAGTTGGATTAAGCGAACGAGAATGATTTTTTGGGGCCCGCGGCTCAACCCGTGGCCGGGCGGGCGAGGGGCGGGGTGGTGCCGGTGTCGTTCACGCGGACGCGGTGGGCGAGGAGGATGCTGAGCAGGCCGGCGGACACCGCCAACCAGCCGAGCCAGTTGAAATGCACGAGGTGACCATTGGGCTGCTTCGTGACGATCCAGCCGCCCACCGTCGAGGCGAGGCCCGACGCCAGGTCGCGGGCGCAGCTCGACAGACTCAGGAAGGCGCCGCGGCGCGACGAGGGGACGGCGAGGGTCATGATGGCCTGCGCGGGGACAAAGCGGCCGCTCGCGAAAATGAAAAACAGCCCGGCGAGCACCAGCGTGGCCCACACCGGCATCGCGCCGGCGTTGGCGATGGCCAGGATGACGAGCGAGGCCATGACCACCATGATGCTGAACACGCGCTGCCGGCCGTGGCGGTCGGCCAGCCGGCCCACGCGCGGGGCGGTCAGCACGCTCGCCACGCCGCCGATCATGTAAACGAGGAAGAGGTATTTCTCCGGCAGCGCCAGGTCGCCGACGAGGTGCGGCGACAGGAGCGGGATGATGCTGAAATGCCCGAGCACCATCACGGCCATGAAGACGATGGCGCGGCCGGCGTTGGCGTCGCGCAACAGTTCCCGGAAGGCCCGGCCCTTGTGCGTGTCTTCCTGGAGGTGTCCGCGCACCGGGGGCACGAAGCGGAACATGAGGAACCACACGACCGCGCCGACGGCGGCGACGACGTTGAAGGGTGCGCGCCATTGCCAGAGCTGGGCCAGCTGCAGGCCGACCGGCACGCCGATCGCGGCGGCGACGGCAAACGCGGTCATCACGATGCCGATGCCGGCCGCGCGGCGCTCGGGCGGCACGAGGTCGCTGACGATCGCGAGACACAGGGAGCCCGAGATGCCACCGAAGGCGCCACCCACCGCCCGGGCCACCAGCAGCGTGGGGGCGTCGGGCGCGAGGCCGCAGAGCAGGGTGGCCGCGGTGAAGCCGGCATAGACCCACAGCAGGAGTGTGCGCCGGTCGAAGCGGTCGATGAAGGGCGCGCTCAGGAGGCCGACGATCCCTGCCGAGATCGAGTAGGCGGCGACCAAGGCGGTGAACTGTCCTGCGCCGAGGTTCAGCTCGCGCATCAGCTGCGGCGCGAGCGGCATCATGACCATGAAGTCCATGATGTGGGTGAATTGGATCGCCGCCAGAATCAGCAGGATCGAACGTTCGGACAAGGTGCGCTGCATCGCCTCAGTCATTCACGACTTCCGGTTGGGCGCAACTCGGCGGCCGGTGCAGTGGGGGTCAATCGGGGTGAGCCGGTGTTAGATAGCCCGCGCAGCCTCCGCCTCGGGGCTCAAATCGTTCTCCTAATCCTACTCTTACTCGTTCTCCTGGCTTGGACGAAAAGGCAGAGGGGACGATTAGGAGAACGATTAAGAGAACGAGAAAGAGTGCGGCCGCGCCGCCTGCTCCGGGGGTTCCTACTTCACTGCGGGAACGCGGAGGGTTCGGGCGAGGGTGTCGATGGCGCTGGCGGGGACCTGCACGTGCCAGCCGTCGGGCGCGCGTTGCAGGTTCAGCACGACGAGGCTGTAGGGGGCGCGTTCCTCCAAGGCGGGCGGCAGATTGCCGGTGGCGGGCATGATGGCCGGCGAGGTCGTCGGGGTGGCCGCATCCGGACGCGACACCAGCAGCCCCACGATCGCGTGGTCGGCGTCGGTCTCGTGCAGCCAACTGAGCTGGGCGCGCCCGGGGGAAATCTGCGCGAGCGTGACGCCGGCCACCAAGTCCTCCGGCGAGGCGTGCGCCGTGCGCGCTGCAGTCGGCAGGGAATCAAACCAGGCGCGGGCCTTGGTGCGGGTATCCTCCCCGAACTGAAAAATCTCGCGCACGGTCGCCACATCCCCGTTGGCCGCGGCCCACAGGAGGGTGGTTGCCGCGGCTTGAGGGGTGGCCCGGCCCGCGTTGCGCCAGGCGTCGGCTGGCGTCCACTCGCCCACAGTCAACCCGGGCGACGCAGGTCTTTCGACCGGAGCGGCGGCGGGCGCAGGCACCGCGGGCTCGGGAGATTCGGGGGGCGTGACATCCTGAATCTCACGCTGGAGGCGGCTGCGGTCCGCCTGCAATTGCGCCAGCTTTTGCTCCTGCGCGGCGAGGGCGGCGGAGCGCGCCTGCAAGGCCTGCGCCGCGGCGCGTTCACGTAGCCAGATCACGCCCACCGCAAGGACGGCGACAAAGGCGAGCAACGGCAGGATGACGCGGGAGCGCATGGCGGGATCAGAACCAGGTGTTTTGCGGGCCTTCCGGTGCCGCGTCGCTGTCGATGATCATGTGCGCGATGCCGGCCTTGCGCGCCTCGTCGAGCACCCAGTTCAACTGCCGGAACCGGGCGCCCCGGGCGTCCACGACGAGCCGCGACTCGCCATTCGGCGCCGTGGTCTCGTGCTTGAGCAGGACGAGAAACTCCTCGAGCCGCACGGGCTCGCCGTGCCAGAAGACTTCGCCCCGGGACGAGACCGAAACCACCGCGCCGACCGGTTTGGACGCCGACGAAACGACCGGCCTCGGTTGCGCCGCGGGTGTGCGCGCCGCGGCGGCCGCTTGCTGGCGAGCGGCTTCCGTGATCCGCCGCGAGGTGAGTTCTCGCTCGAGCTGCCCTTTCTCGGTCTCGGTCGTGGCGATCATCTCCGTCAGCTGTGACTCGCGCGCGGCGAGGGCCGCGGCGGCTTCGGCATTGGCCTGATGCTGGGTAAAGATCCCGAAGGCGCCTCCGGCGAGGGTGGCGGCGGCGGCGGCCGGCCAGAGCGCGGCGACGAGAGCAGAGGCGAGGCTGGGCGCGGCGGCCTTCGCCAGCGCCGCTCCCGCCACCTGCGTGGCCAAACCGGCGGAGACCGGCGGGATACTCGCGGCGGACAATGCGCCGCCCAAGGCCGCCAGCGTTGAGGTGACGCCGCGCCGGAGCATCGTCGCGTGGAGTTTTTCGAGGGCCCGGTCCACCCGCTTGCGCGCCGCCTCCTCGCTCAGGGCGAGGGTGGCGCCGATCTCGGAAAAGGTCCGGCCGGAAAAGAATCGGAGCACGATCGCCTCGCGTTCGTCCGCTTTCAGGGTGACGAGGGCGTCATCAAGCAACGGGCGGAGGCGCTCGGCATCGGCGGCGGAGGGGTCCGCGGGGGAGTCGGAAGGATGCATGGAGGAGGCGGTGATTTCGCGTTGCTTGCGGCGTTGTTCGCGCCGCACCCAGTCGGCGGTCGCGTGGTGGGTGGCGGTGTAGAGCCAGCCGGCGAGGGTGGCGTGGCCGCGCAGCGCCGCGGCCTTGCGCGCGAGCGCCACGAAAACCTGCTGCGTCACATCGTCGGCTGCGTGCGTATCCCCGCCCACGCGGCGCAACGCCGTGGCGCGAACCAGGGGCAGGTGACGCTGGACCAGTTCGGTGAAGGCCGCTTCGGCGTGTTCATCCACAAACCGGCGGAGGAGTTGATCATCGGTCATCATGGCGGTCTTTCCCTCAGGCTGCCGCCGATGCCCAAACCGGACAAAATAAATGTCGGAGCGCGGGCATTGTCGCGACGGCTGGAGCCGGGGCGCCCTCGCCCCGGTGTTTGGGTAAACCGGCCCGAGGGCGGGCCGGCTCCAGGGTGAGGATATGCGGATCGCGTGAGGTCCCTGCGCTTCCGCGCAGGGCTACGCGGAGAAGGGTAGGGGCCGATCTCCGAGCGGGCCGGCTACAATCGCGAATGAGCCCGGCCTGCCCGGAGGTCAGGCCCTACCTTGAGCTTGTAAGGCCGGCAAGCCGGCGGTCAGCGGTGCTCCTCGTAGGTGATGTCGATCTTGGCGGCGAAGGCCTGTTTCTTCGCCGTGCCCTGGAAGCGGATGCTGTGGGTGAGCTCGTCGTAGATCCAGCCGTTGACGGGATCGGGCTTCACCTCGACGCCGTCCACGAGCACGCGGAGGCTCTTCTTGTAGAGCGTGGCGCCGGGGCCGACGGGCTCGAGGGCGACGGCGACGGTGTCGGCGATGCGGTCGCCGAGGGCGGCGAGCGGGGCGGAGAAGTCACTCTCGATGTTCAGCACGGTGCCGCCCGTGAGCTCGGCGGCACGGCGGTGCGAGACGTTGTTCGGCGAGACCACGGCGTGCATCTCGATTTTGCCGCGCTTGTTGCCCTTCACGATGATGAAGGGGCGCAGCACCCAGTAGTTGATGTAGCTGTCGAGGGTCTGCCGCTTCGCGGGGTTGCGGGCGTTGAACTGGTCGAGCAGCTCGGGGAGCTTGCCGTTCTGGATCCACTCGGCCTCGCGCGTGCCGTCGGCCGTGGGCTTGGAGGATTCCTTCCACACAGCCATGCGCGTCTCCTCCTCGTCCATGAAATAGACGACGATGGTGGTGGCCTCGGGCCGGAGGAAAGTGTGCTCCCCGCCGTGGTAGCGGGCGACGAAGTTATACACCGACGTGAAGGCGGTGCGGTTGCTGTCGCCGTTGGTGCCGACCTTCACGAGCTCGGCGAAAACGCCGTCCGGGGTCTGCGGCGTGACCCAGGGCTGGGGCAGCACGGGGAGCGTCACGAGCGAGCCGTTGCTGGCCACCTGCTTGGTGATCGCCTTCGGGCGCTGCTTGCGGTCGAGCACGGGGTTGCCGGCGGCGTCGATCTCCACCGAGCGGACCTTCTTGAAGTAGGTCTGGTTGCGGCGGCCGGCCGTGGCGTTGACGAAGTCGGTCGTGAGCACGCCGATGCGGTAGTCGAGGTTGCGCTCGTCGAAGAGCTGACGGAAGCGGCGGAGATTCTCGGCGATGCGGCTCTGGTGCGGCGCCATCGAGGGCGAATTGTTGATCACGAACACGAGGTCCACCTCGCGGCTCTTGGCGCGGTCCACGGCGATGTGCTTCGGTTCGCGGATAGGCTCGACGGTGACGATGACCGCGTTCTCCATGCCGACAGCCGGGTTGTTTTCGTCGAAGGTGTAGTAGTTGAAGCGGTCCTCGCCGATGAAGCCGGGGTTCGGGTTGTAGACGAGCTGGCCGGTGGCGCGGTCGAGGCGGGCCGTGCCATGCTGCGCCCGGGTTTCCTCGGTCAGGGCGTAGGCCACGCGCGGGTCGGCGAGGGCGGCGCGGGCGTCCGCGGGCAGGAAGTCCGCGTGGCTGGGCAGCTGGCGCGTGACGGACATGTTGGGCCGGGTGGTGAGCGCGACGGCGTGCTCGGCGAGCGCGCGCTCGCGGGGCGCGGTGATCACGATCTTTTCCAGCTGGAGCGGGGCGGCGGGTTTCACCGTGATCACGACCTTGTTCTGAAAGATCAGGCCGGAGGTCTCGTTGCGCACGGTGTAGGTGAACGAATCCTGGCCCACGTAGGCCTCCTGGGGCTGGTAGGCGAAATAGCCGAGGCGACCGCTTTTGTTCTTGTAGAAATCCTCGTCGTCGCCGCCGGCCAGGCCCACGCGGCCGTGGAGCGGCTCGGCCGTGATCGTGTAGATCAGGTCGCCGCCGGTCTCGGGGCTGATGATCTCCTGGACGACGGCAAGCTGGCCGTGCACGCCCGCGCCTTCGGCCACGAGCTGCATGGGCGTGGGCGAGACGATCACGTCCGCGGCGGCGCTCCGGGCGAGGGACGGCATAACCGCCAGCAGGCCGGCCAGACCGAACAGGCGCAGCCACGAGGAGAGGAAGGATTTCGAGTGGATCATGGTAAGGAGATTGCCCGCCTTAGTCTCTATCAGCCCGGTAGAAGTTCCGCAAGCTTCAGGCCGGGTGTGTCATCGCAACGGGCTTCCGGGCGAGGGCAGAGGGAGCCTCAAGCGTAAGAGAATGATTAAGATTTGGGAGGGACCAAGGACGAGGGACGAAGGGCGAAGTATCCAGCAGGATAACCGTCCACGGACATCACCTTGGATCCTTCACTTCGTTCAGGATGACGGATTGGGTGAATGGGAAGGGTATGCGACAATCCGGAGGAAAGGCGGGGAGAACGAGTATGATTAAGAGAACGAGAACGATTGAGACGCAGCGCGCGGGCTCGCCGCCTTTTGATCGAAAGGGGAGCCGGCGCGCCCTCGCCCCGGGGTTTGGAACTTTTCAGCGTTGGTTTCTTTGGCTTTTGGAAGTTTGGCGTTTGGGAATTTCATCTGGGCTTTCCGCTTCACGTTAGGATCGAAGAAGGTGCATGTGAGAATCGCGGAAGTCGGCGCGGAATCGGCCGATTTTCGGCCGGCCGCTAACATAACGTCTTGCAGGGGACGGGGAGCGGACAAGGTTGAGAGCGTTACCTGCCCGCGCGTTCGCCGCGCCCCAACCCCTTCGCTTATGCGCTTCGTCACCTGCCTGTTCGCGCTGCTCTCCGCCGTTGTCACGGCGTCTGCCACGCCCACCGAAACCCTTTACCTCTCCGGCCGCGGCAGCGACGACGCGGTGACCTGGGACTTCTATTGCACGGCCGGCCGCAACAGCGGCGTGTGGACCAAGATCGCCGTGCCGTCGTGCTGGGAGCTGCAGGGCTTTGGCGCCTACGAATACGGCGTCACGATCCGTCCGTCAGAGAACCGCCCCAACCAGCCGCCGCTGGCGAGCGAGCAGGGTCTCTACCGCCACGAGTTCACTGTGCCCGCGGCGTGGAAGGGGCGCGCGGTGCGCATCGTGTTCGAGGGCGCGATGACCGACACCGCGGTGATGATCAACGGCCAGTCCGCCGGGCCGGTGCACCAGGGCGGGTTTTACCGCTTCCACTACGACATCACCGACAAGCTCCGCTTCGACGCACCCAACCTCCTCGAGGTCACCGTGAGCAAACGCTCCGCCAACGACAGCGTGAACCGCGCCGAGCGCTACGCCGACTACTGGAACTTTGGCGGCATCTTCCGTCCGGTGAAGCTTGAGGCGCTGCCCGCGGCCTACATCGACCGCGTGGCGATCGACGCCAAGGCCGACGGTGCGTTCGCGGCCGATGTTTTCCTCGGCGGTGCGCTGCCGGCGAACAACGAGCTCGTCGTCCAGCTGCGCCGCGCCGACGGCACGCCGGTGGGTGAGCCGGTCGCCCAGGCCGTGCCGGCCGGCAGCCAGCGCGTGACCGTGCGCGCCGCCGCGAAGAATCCGGACACGTGGTCGGCCGAGACGCCGCACCTCTACCTCGCGGAGTTCACGTTGCGCGCCGGCACGTTTGTGCCCTCGGGCCACACCTTCACGCAGCGCTTCGGTTTCCGCACCTTCGAGCTGCGCCCCGGCGAGGGCCTGTTCCTCAACGGCCGCCGCATCACCCTCAAGGGCGTCAACCGTCACAGTTTCTGGGCCGACACGGGCCGCACGCTCTCGGCCCGGCGCAACCGCGAGGACGTCCAGCTGATGAAGGAGGCCAATCTCAACGCCGTGCGCATGTCGCACTACCCGCCCGACGCCGAGTTCCTCGACCTCTGCGACGAAGCCGGCCTCTACGTGCTCAACGAACTCGGTGGCTGGCAGCAGGCCTACGACACGCCGACCGGCCGCCGTCTCATCGGGCAGCTCGTCGCACGCGACGTGAACCACCCGAGCGTGCTCTTCTGGGACAATGGCAACGAGGGCGGCGAAAACACGGAGAACGACGACGAGTTCGCGAAGCACGATCCGCAGAAGCGGCCCGTGCTGCACCCGTGGGCACTGTCGTTTCGCGGCATGAACACGTTCCACTACCGCGAATACGCCGACACCGTGAAATACTCCGAGGGGCCGGACATTTTCATGCCGACGGAATTCCTGCACGGCATGTTCGACGGCGGCCACGGCGCCGGGCTCGACGATTACTGGAAGCTGCTCGGCGAAAAGCCGCACGCCGCCGGCGGGTTCCTGTGGGTGTGGATGGACGAGGGCGTTGTCCGCACAGATCAGGGCGGCCGCGTGGACGCCAACCGCGACCTCGGCCCCGACGGCATGCTCGGGCCGCGCCACGAGAAGGAGGGCAGCTACTTCGCCGTGCGCGACATCTGGAGCCCGGTGCAGTTTCCGCTCGCGACGCTGCCGGCGGATTTCGCCGGCCGGCTGCCTGTGCGCAACCGCTACGACTTCCTGAATCTTTCCAGGGTCACCTTTGAATGGCGCTTGCTGCGCTACGCCCCGCCGGGTGCGCGGATGTTCCACCGCTCCGTGCGCGGCTACGGTCGTCTCGCCGGCCCCGACGTGGCGGCCCGCACCGACGGCGAACTCGCGCTCCCGTTGCCCACCGACTGGCGCGAAGCCGACGCCCTGATCGTGACGGCCATCGACGCGCAGGCGCGCGAGATCGGCACTTGGTCATGGCGCTGGAAGAGCGGCGCCGCCGCGCTCGGTAACGCTGCGCCTACTGCGGACACCGTTGCGCTCACCGAGGAGGGCGGCGAGACGGTCATCACGGTCGGCCGCAACACTGCGCGATTCAACCGTGTCACCGGCCGCCTCGCCGCACTCGAGCGCGACGGTCGGCGCATTTCCCTCGGCGACGGCCCGCGCCTCGCGGCCTACCGGCGCACCGAGCGCGCCTTTGCCCCGGTGGCGCCGGCCAAGGGCAAGCTGGTGAGCTTCGCGGCGAAGATTGAGAACGGCGCCGCGGTCATCACCGCCAAGCACGACGCCGGCGTGCGCGACACGCGCTGGACGATTACGCCCGACGGCGATGTGCGCCTCGACTACGGTTTTGAAGGCCCGGGCGTCGTGGACATTCTCGGCCTCGATTTCGACTACCCCGAGGAGAAGATGAAGTCGAAGAAGTGGCTCGGCGCCGGCCCGTATCGCGTGTGGCAGAACCGCCTGCGCGGCGGCCACGTCGAGCTCTGGGAGACGGAATACAACGATACGATTCCCGGAATTTCCTGGGAGTTCCCCGAGTTCAAGGGCTGGTTCGCGCGCTGGGAGTGGATGGATTTCACGACGACGGAAGGCCGCTTCGCGCTGCTCAACGACGGCGGTGCGCCCTTTGTCGGCGTCTATTCGCCACGGGACGGCAAGAACAACCCCGTGCTCACGCTCCCGCGTCTCGGCGTGGGCGTGTATCAGGTGATCCCCGCCATCGGCACGAAGCAGTCGCTGCCGTCGAACATGGGTCCACAGGGTCAGCCGCAGAACATCTCCGGCCCCGTGAAGGGCGCGGTGATCATCCGGTTGCTGGATCAGCCGTGAACGGTGGAAACGCCAAAGGTCCAGACGCCAAAGGCCAAAGGGTTCGGGCCGGCGTGGAATGGGGGGAGCCCCCGCCCTACAGGATAGACGTGGCCCTCGGCGGACCGAGGGGCAGCGTAACCTACTTCGGCGACACGGTCACTTCCACCACGGCGGCGCTGGCGGGGGGGAGGGTGAGCGACACCGCGTTTCCGGCGTAGGCGGGCTTCTTCAGCGCCATCCATTTTCCCGCCCATTTCCCGGCATCGTCGATGGGCGCGTCGTTTAGCCTCATATCGCGGGATCCGGCCGCGATGTCGTTGCCCTGGGCCTGGAGCCGCAGCATCCGGACCTTTTGGATCGCCTTCGTCGAACCGAGATCGACGCGGATGCTGGCTTCGTTCGTCGCATCGCGGTTGATCAGCGTGACGGCGATCGTGCCATCCGCGCGCACCACGGCGTAAGGGGTAACCGGGCTGCCCGACGCGGTCTCGACCCGCGCAGGAACATAGCGCCCCGTGCCGCTCGCGGCAAAAAGCTTCATGCCATAGGCCAGGGGACGAACCTCGTAGCCCTTCGCCGAGCTGACGAAGGCGGCGTAACGGCACGGGAGGTTGACCGAGCCGCCGGTGCGGTCACCGGTGTGGAAATTGATGCCGGCGGCCCCATGCGAGGTCCACCAGTGCAGGTAGTCGAGCGCCCAGAGCGAAGACGCGTGCCGATCGCTCGCGCCTTCGAGCCCGCTGAACCAATAGCTGTTCGTTTCGGTGAGCCGGAAGGTCAGCGGGGTTCCCGTCACCGCCGCCGTCATGCCTTTGAGGATTTCCTCATACAGCGCCAGGGGCGGCGCCGCCAGCAGCCGGTTTCTCGCCTCCGCGGCGTCCACGGGCACCAGCAGCTTCACGTCCTTCATGCCGTCCCGCGGGTTCTTGTAGGAGCAGCCAAACGGATACGAGTGCTGGGTTATCTGGACCAGGCGGCCGTCCGGCGTTCCGAAGTCGCGCGCCAGCTTGGCGATGAACTCCGGCCGCGGGTTGTCATCCCCGCCGGAGAACCGCGCCTCCGGGAAGACCTGCACAATCGCATCGCGAATCGGCACCCATTTTTCCTTATAGACGGCATAGTCCTTGTAGTAGCCCGGCTCGTTACCGATCGCGAAGGACTCCAGCTCCGCGCGAAACTCCTGGTGGATCAGCCGGGCGAACTCCGCCGCCGAAGCCGGATCGCCATCGTGCAGACGCACGGAATAGATGACTTTCACGCCGGCCTTGCGCGCGAAACGGAACAGCGAGCGCACATCGTCCAAGGTCGGCAGCGGCACCTTGGGGTCGTCCACCGAGTTGCCCCCGATGCGCAGGCTCTTCACGCCCAGCGTCCGGAACACCTGCAGCAGCTCCCGGTTTTCCGGGCGGAAATAGCGGAGACCATTCGCCCTGGGCCGCAGGATGCTCGTCTCGTAGCTGAGCCCCAGCGCGTGGGCGGGAATAACCGGACCGGTCGCTTCTGTGCCGACCTTCACGACGATCACGTCCCGGGCGGAGGCCGCCGGGATGGCGAGCAGGCTCAGCCCGGCCAGGAGAAGAACAAGTTTCAGGTTACGCATGATTTTATCGGAGAAGAGGGGAGAACACCAAGGAGCGAAGCAGCTAAAAGTTCTCAGGCATTGAGGTCGATTGGGTGCTTCGCAGCTTTGTGTTTTCCGAGGATTCACGATTTTAAGAATCATCATTTCTTGGCGAGCAGCCGGTTCATGAATGCTCCAGTCCTGGTCCGGTCGAACTGGGCGCGGGCCTCGGCGGAAAGCCCGTCCGTCAGGCGCTCGTAGTAGGAGCGCGCCAAGGCGAGTTGCGCTTCGCTCAGTTGGCCCGAGGCGCCGACTTGAAACTGCTGGGGATCGGCGTGGAACTGGTTCCAAACCCGGTATCTTTCCAGTGTGGCGCTGGAGGGGATGCCTGCTGCGGTGTAGAGGGTGCTGATTTCACGGAAGGTGGTGTTTTGGTTGGCGGTGATGTGGCCGGCGATTCCGGCTCCGACGGATTGTTCGATGGCGGCCAGCTGCTCCAGGGTGATTGCGAAGCTGGTGCGGGTATCCGCATTGGCGGACTTGGCTCCGGCGGCGGCGCGGAAAGTCCGCAGGTAAGTTTCATCATCCACGTCCAATCCCCGCATAAACTGTTGCAGACGGCTTCCCTCCTGGGACTCGTAGGCTTGGTAGAGCTCGAACTCCTGGGGCGTGAGAATGGCAGCCAAATCCTTTTGCATTTCCGTGTCGAGCAACGCGCGCTCCTTGCCCGTGTTGCCCGGTCCCAGCCGCATCCGTGTGTCCATGTAGTCGCGGACGATGCGGTCCATCGCGACGCGCTTTTCGGCAGGTATGCCGGAGTCGGCCTCGGACTCCGCCCCGAAGCGGGCCTTGGCGTAGTCGGCTCCGAAAATGGCTTCCATCTCTTGTTGCTGTTGCTGGTGCAGGGTGACCATTCGGTCGCGTTGTTCCGAAGACGGCGGAGAGCTGCCTCGTTGCCACCGCTTCATGCCGGTCGGAAAGCGAACCGCCAGATGGGCCTGTTTGTATTTTTCAGTCATCAGGGCGTTGAGCACCGAGTAACGCACGGCCAACGGCGCGCCGGACGACTTCAGCCACGCGTCAATGTCGCCGGGAGATTGCCAGCGTTCGGCTGGCAGAGCGGCATTGGATTCTGCCTTTAAATCATTCGCGGCAAGTGCCGTCAGCGTGCTGGTTGCGGTGGCCATTGGAGCGGGCACCGTTGCGTTCGTGGCCTTTGCCGACTCGGGCGGGATGGACGGGCGGAAGACGAGATAGGCCACGCCGGAGACCAGCGCGACATTGGCGAACAGCGACAAACCGAGCAGGGCGGATTTCATGAGCCAGGTATAACGCGGCGTTAAACGGACGAATTAGAGAATTTCGCCTTAAATCAGGTTTCTCGGTTTGACCGTGGTTCGGTGCTAGGGCCGACCTCGGGTGCGAGGTCGCCGCAAGCGGCGACCCTACACCAGAGCCGGAGATTACGGCTTCACGATTCCGAGGATGAGGTAGCTACCGGTGCCGCGGACTTGGAGGGTGTGGCGGCCGGTGGGGTAGTCGAAGACGTGGACGGTGGCGGAGGGGAGGGCGTTGAACTTCACGGCGTCCACGATGAAGGGCTCGGCGCCGCCGCGGTCGGCGGCGGAGGCGTCGGTCTCGAGCGTGGGCGGCTGGCGCCAGCCGGGGCCACGGTCGTGGAAGTAGCCGATGAGCACGCGCACGGGCTCGCTGCACTCGAACTCGATGCGTTTATCCGGTTCGCCCCGGCGCAGGCCGATGCCTTGCAGGCCCTCCAACTCGGGGGCGACGGCGGTGAAGACCGCGGGCGAGTCGGGGAACGCGGTGTTGCCGACCTGCACGGTGTAGGTGCTGAGGCCGGGCGTGAGGAGCTTCCAGGCGGCGGGCGTCAGCGGGGCGTGGGTGCGGCCCCCGGCCGCGGCGGGGTTTTTCAGCGCGGCGACCTGGGCGCGGAAGTCGGCCAGCTCCTGTTCATAGACGGGCAGCAGCTGCGTCCAGTGGTAGTTGGCGGCCTTGCCCTCGCGCCCGCCGGGCAGGGGGATGCGGCGCTGGGCGGTCTGCATCGAGTTGGCGGCCTTGTAGGTGTCCTTGGTCAGCGCGGTCAGGGTGCGGTAATGCTCGAGGCTCTCGGCCAAGAGGCGCTCGGCGCGCTCCATGTCGGCGAGGTCCTTGCTGTAGCCGTAGCGCAGCACGGCCATCGCGGCCTCGGTCTTGGCGACGTAATTGAGCGACATCGCGCGGATGGCATGGATGTCGTTGCGCAGGCGGGCGAACTCCTCGCGATTCTTGTTCACGAGCGGCGCGGCGGCCTCGATGGCGGCGACGGCCTGCGCGGAGAAGGCGCGGACCTCGGCATTGATCGAGACCGGCGTCTCGCCCTCGTGGGGAAGTTTTTTCCATTCGCGCTCCGCGAATTCCTTGAGGCGCTCGCCCGGGGGCGACTGCGATTCCCAGAGTTCGGGGAACTCGCGGTATTTCTCGGGGCGGACGAGCTGGTCGAGGGTCATGCCGAGCGCCATGGTCTGGCGGTTGCCCTCGGTGATGCCGTAGCGGCGGAGGAGGCGGGGCGCGCTCTCGCCGGCGGCGTTGTAGGCTTCGAGGATCTTCTCGGCCGGAGAGTTTGCAAATGCGCGACCATAATGGTCGCCGAGACGACTGGTCCAGTAGCCGTGTTCATCAAGAGCGCTTCGGTCGGGGTTCCAAGCGTAACGCGCCCAGGCTTCGAACCAGATCCAGTCGCGTTCCCATTGTTTGAGCCCTTCGACAGGCTCAGGGCGGGCCACTTCGACAGGCTCAGGGCGGGCGCGTTCGAGAGGCTCAGGGTGTCCGGCCCGCCGGACAATGTCGGGCGAGACGGGCCAGTCCCAGTAGAAGAGCGGGTAGAGGTGCAGGCCGTGGGCGCCGAGGCGGTCGCGCATGGCGAGGACGGATTTCTGGATAAAGTCGGTCGCGCCGTAGCGGAAGGGCTCGAGGTTGGCCAGGATGTGGACGTTGGCGATGTGGGTGGAGCCGACCTGGCTCATCGTGAGGTGGAGCTGCTGGCGCACGCCGCGCGGCTCCCAGGTGGTCAGCGACTCGCCGTTGAACTTCGCCTCGGTGTAGAGGTTTTTATAAACCTTGAGCGCCTCGGGCATGACCTTGGTCGCGTCGGTGGCGTGGGTGCGGAGGACGATCGGCGGCTCCGCGGTGAGGCCGGCGGCCTTCATGCCGTCCTTCACGCCCGGGAGGATGACGTCGGTCATCCAGCGCGTTTGGGCGTTCTGCTCCTGCAGCGCTTCGCCGAGACAGGGCATGAGGCCGACGTTGGGGAACTCGCGCACGAAGGCGGCGATGGACTTGCGCGTGTAGTCGGCCGCGAGGTCGTTCCAGGAGTGGAGCTGGGAATCGAGGCCGTGCTTCTCGGCGAGCGGCTTGGAAATCAGGATGCTGTAGAATTGCTGCACGAGCCAGATGCCGCGGCGGTCGCACTCGGCGGTGAGCCAGCGGAACATCGCGACGTTCTTCGCGAACACCTCGTCGCTCACCTCGACGGCCTCGGGATACTCCGGCAGGCGCACGAGCGAGGCGAAGGGATGGCCGTTCCACAGGTAGAGCGTGTTCATGCGCAGGTCGGCGAGCAGATCGAGGTATTCGGTCCAGTGCTGCTTGTCGTAGAAGAACGGGAATTCCTCCGGCGTGTAGGGATACTCGTAAACCTTCCGGCCGGGCAGGTAATAGGTCTTCTGCATGCCGATGCAGGGTCCGCGCAGGGACATGACCGGGGCGTCGGCGAAGCGCGGCGTCGTTACGCCTGCGGTCAGCCGGTCAGCCAATTCCATACAACCATAGAGCACACCGGAATCATCGGCGCCGACGAGGGCGATCGTGCCGTCGCCGCCAGTCGAGATGACGAAGCCCTCCTTCGCCTGGGGCGGGTTGGGCACCAAGCCGGTAAGCCGGGAATCACCCGCTTTGCCCACAATGATGCGGGGGACATCCGGCACCTGCGTCAGACTGCGCTGCAGTCGTTCGATGCCGTAGCGCACACGGGGTGAGGCGTCGGCCGGGGCCTCGATGGCGGCGCGCGCCGGCCACGCGGCGGCAAGCAGACTGGCGAACAACAGGCAGGAGCGGAGCGAAGGGAAAGGGATCATGGAAGAAGCGGAACGACTTAGTTTAGCCACGAAAGGACACGAATGGGCACGAATCAGAAAATGTTTCCCGGGGCGTCATCCTGAGCCGGGCGAAGGATCCAAGGGAAAGGACGTGCATCCGCCAACCGCTTGGATCCTTCGCGCGGCTCAGGATGACGGTGGCGGGAGTGAGGAGTCCTCGGTGACTGGGGGTGTTCATTCGTGTTTTCATACCGACGGATTTCTGCCGACACGCCGGAAGGTCAGGCGCTCGATGTCGCTCGGCAAATGGCCGCCGAAGGCGCGGCTCCAGGCGTAACCGACGCCGAAGACGACGAGGTGGCCGAGGAGGCCGATGAGGATCGGGTTGAGCGGGAAGTTGAAACCGAGGTCCACCATCGGCTGTTTGCCGGAGGTGAGCGTGCCCCAGGTGGTGAAGACGGCGCAGGCCGCGAGGCCGGCGTAGCAGCCCTCGCGTGTGGCGGTGCGCGTGAAGAAGCCGAGGAAGAACAGCCCGAGCATGCCACCCGAGAGAATCGCGGCGACGGTGACCGCGCGCTCCATGATGGTCGCGGCACCGCCCTTGGGCGCCATGACGAGGGCCACGCCGATGGCGAGGAGGCCGAAGAGCGCCACGCCGAGGCGGCCGGAGCGCAGGCGCGCGCGGTCGGAAAGGCCGGGCTTGAAGTGGCCGACAATGTCCGCGGTGAAGGCCGTGGAGATGCTGTTGAGGTCGGGGCTGATCGACGACATCGACGCGGCGAGGATGGCCGCGAGCATGAGGCCGATGATGCCGGTCGGCAGGTGATTCACGATGAAGTGCGGCACGACCTCGTCGCTCATGGTGGGCGCCGGCGCACCGCTGAGCGTGTAGTAGCCGTAAAGCAGGGCGCCGATGACCATGAAGATAGCCCAGACCGGCACGCAGAGCAGGCCGTTCCAGAGCGCGCCGCGGCTGGCGTCGGCGTCGGACTTGGCGATGAGGTAACGCTGCACCATGTGCTGGTCGGCGATGTAGCGGCGCGCCCAGTTGGCGGTGTAAGCGAGGAGGAGCAGCCACTGGGTTGTGAGCTCGGCGTCGAAGAGGGCGCCCCACGAGAAGTCGAAGTTGCCGAGGGAGAACTTGCCGGCGTCCCACGCCGCGCCGATGACCGCGCCCGTCGGACCGCACTCGGGGGCGAAGATCAGCCGCGCGAGGATGAGGAAGGCCGCGGCCACGAAGATCAGGCCCTGCACAACGCTCGTCCACACGACGGCCTCCATGCCGCCGATCATGGTGTAGGCGACCGTGAACACGGCCATGCCGATGATGACCGACTGCAGGTCCCAGCCGGTCATCACGCAGACGGGCACGGCGGTGGTGAGCATGGTGACGCCCACGTCGAAGAGGCGGTCGCCGATGAAACAGCCCGAGGCGTAGAGGCGTCCGCCGATGCCGAAGCGCGCGCCGAGATACTCATAGGCGCTCATGCCGACAACGTTGCGGTAGAACGGCACGATCACGCGTGCCACGAAGATGAGCACGAGCGGCAGGGTGAAGCTGCCGAGCAGCAGGATGAGGCCCTTCTGGTAGGCCGTGGCCGGGTGGCCGACGAGGGTGTTGCTGCTGATGAGCGCCGCCATCATCGCCATCGCCACCGCCCATGCCGGCATGGAGCGGCCGGCGACAAAGTAATCCTCGGCCGTCTGGTTGCGCTTCGTGGCCTTGAGGGTCAGCGCTGCGATGCCGGCGAAGTAGAGGATCAGGACCGCGAGGTCCAACCAGTGGAGATGAGGCATGGGGTGGGGGCGGGGAAGGAAAGCAGAGGACAGAGGTCGGAGATCAGAAATCAGAACAGAAGACGGGAAACCTGGCGCAGCGTGTCATCCTGAGCGGAGCGAAGGATCCAAGGTGAAGGACTGAGTTGCGCCTCGCGCTTGGATCCTTCGCACGGCTCAGGATGACGGAACAGGGATGGCGGGGAAAGGGTTACTCCTTCTTCGCCGCGACGGGCTCGATCACGACGTCGTCGATGAGGAAGACGGCGGCGGGGGCTTTGTGATCGGCGCTGGGCAGGTCGCGGCCGCCGTAGCCGCGTTCGCGGTGCGGGCCGGTGCGGAACGACAGGCGCTCGACCGTGGCCACAGGGTCGGTGAAGAAAGCCGGGCGCGGGAGCGGGGATTTGCCGTTCACGAGCACGGTGCAGCGGTCGGCGTTGGGATCGGCGGGGATCTCCAGCTCGAAAGTGAGCCACTGGCCGGCGGTGTAGGCGCCGGCGTCGAGCCACTGCGCCTCGTGACAGGCCCAGAGACGTCCCTCCTCGCCGAAGGCCAGGCGCACGGGCCGCAGGCCGGCACCGTCGAGCAGGTCGATCTCGAGCCGCGCATTGACCTGCTGCGCGAGGACCTTGAAGGAAACCTTCACGCCATGCGTCGCGGGGAAGACGCGGACGGCGCGGGCGTAGTCGTAGGGGTCTTGGTCGCGGAGTTCCAATACCCGGTTGCCGGTGGTGGCCTGTGGGAGCGAGCTTGCTCGCGACTCGGGCGTCACAGCAGTCGCGAGCGAGCTCGCTCCCACAGGAGAAGCAGGCGTGTCCACCACGCGCACCGGTGCCCAGAGCGGCGAATAGATGTTCCAGCCGGCGGGCAGGGTGCCGGGCGCGGCGGCGTCGAAATCGTCGTGCACCGGTCCGCTGGCGGTGGCGGTCACCGGCACGGGCACGCGGGCGACCCAGATGTCCTCCTTGTTCACGGAGTAGGTGAGCCAGAAGGCGTCCTTGGCGTCGGGAGGCGTGCCGTTGCCCTCGACGATGCCGCGCACGTATTGCGGACCCATGTTCTTGAGGTAGCCGCCGAAGCGCTGGTCGGGCAGCTCGGCGTGGATGGTCCACAAGTTGGAAAACTCGGCGCTGTCGGGGCTCGTCATGATCGCGAGCGGGTAGCGGTTGCGGTTCGTCGGGTTGAGCACGAGGCCGTAGCGACCGTCGGCCGTGCGCTGCAGCCAGTATTTGGAACCGTTGTTCGGCATGTTGCCGGCGAAGGTCGTGGGCGTCCACGTCTCGCCCCGGTCGGTTGTCGTGGCGACGAGGCGGTTCTTCCAGATGCCGAGCACGGAGCCGTCGGGGCGCGTGACGTAGGACAGGGCCTTGCCGCGCACGCGGTAGAAGCCGCTGTCGTCGAGCTGTTCCTCCTCCCACCACTGCGCGGTCATGAGCTTGTCGGCGAGGAGCGCCTCGCAGGCGGCGACGAAACCCCGGTCCGGTGACGCGGTGTAGAGCGGGTAGGGCGGCTTGAAGTCCGGGAACGCGGACTTGGCATTCAGGCGGAGAAAGTAGATCGGCCCGAAAACGCCGTTAGGGGCCACCTCGCGCACGGCGCGACCGATACCATCGCCGTCGTTGGGCGCGGGGTGTTTGCCGTAGAAGGACAACACGAGCAGGCGTCCGCCTGCCCCGAGCTTGTCGAGCGGGTCGGGCGCGACGTAGAAGCCCATGCGCTGGTGCGCGATGGTCTGCGAACCGTCGGGCAGGGCGAAGGCCGGGAACACGACGCGCGGGGCATCCCAGGTGACGCCGTCCGCCGAGGAGGTCAGCGAGGTGGCCGTGGGGTTGTCGTGCTCGTTCTTTTTGCCGCTGAGGTATTCGAGCCAGAAACGGCCGCTCCAGTAGGCGAGCATCGGCGCGTGGGTGTAGGTGTCGGTCAGGCCGCTGGCGTGCTTCGGCGAGATGCGGTTGGCGCGGTAAACCTGGATGTTCTGCACCCCGACGACCGGCCGGAGTCCGCCGTCGGCGGTCGGCGCAACGTCGAGCGAGCCGGTGAAGCGGACGGGCGGTTCGGCGGCGACGAGGGTGGTGACGAGCGTGGCGGCGAGCAGAGGCGCTTTCATGGGGAATTTGTAACGTATTACGTTACAAACTGGCTTGGGGGTTACGCGCCAAAGCGGCGGCGAGCTTGATGGCCTCGACGAGGCTGCGCGGGTCGCCGCGGCCGGTGCCGGCGTTGGCGAAGTCCGTGCCGTGCTCGACGGAGGTGCGGATGATGGGCAGGCCGAGGGTGACGTTCACCCCGCGCCAGATGCCGAGCATCTTGGCGGCGACATGGCCCTGGTCGTGGAACATCGCGACCGTGCCGTCGAACTCGCCCTGCGAGGCGCGGAAGAAAATCGTGTCGCCCGGCCACGGGCCGCTCACGTCGAGCCCGAGGGCGCGGGCCTGCTCGATCGCGGGCTTGATGAACTTCTCCTCCTCGTCGCCGAAGAGGCCGCCCTCGCCTGCGTGCGGGTTGAGACCGGCGACGGCGAGTTTCGGCTTCGCGATGCCGAGGCGCTGCACGGCGGCGTTGGTCAACTGGAGCACCTTCACGATGCGCTCGGGGCGCACGCGGTCGATGGCCTGGCGGAGCGAGACATGGGTCGAGACGTGGCTTACGCGGAGCTTGTCGGCCACGAGCATCATGGTCGCGCCGGGTGCCTTGCACACCTCCGCGAGCAGGCCGGTGTGGCCGTCAAAGTGGTGGCCGGCGGCGTTGAGCGCGGCCTTGTTGATGGCGGAGGTGACGATGCCGCCGACGCGACCCGCGAGCGCGAGCTCGGCGGCGGTCTTCACGTATTCGTAGGCGGCGTGACCGCACCGCGGATCGGCCTTGCCCAGCTGGAGCCGCGCGAGGTCCACGTTCTTGAGATCATGGACGGCAATCTCGCCGTCGGCGAACTGCGCTTCCTCCGGCGACGCGAAGCCGCGCACGCGCACCTGCGTCCCGGTGTAGGTGCAGGCTTGGGCGAGGACGGCGGCGTCGCCGATGACAAGCGGGCGGCAGAGTGCGCGCACTTCGGGCAGCACGAGGGCCTTGGTGAGCAGCTCGGGGCCGGTGCCGGCGGGATCGCCGAGCGTGATCGCGAGGAGGGGGAGACCGGACATGGGATCAGTCGAAGAGGCCGGCGGGCAGAGCGCGGCGGAGGTTGGCGGGCCAGGCATAACTACCCGGTTTGAGGGTGACGGCAAACGCGGGATCGCGCACCGGCCGGAGGGTGACGGCGCCGGGACCCCAGACGCGGATGACCTCGAGGTCGGTCCAGCCGAGCGCGGACAAAACGGCCGCCGTCGTGGCGCCGCCGGCGATCAGCAGGTGGGTGAAGGCGTGTTGGGCGTGGAGTTTCCAAGTGAGGTCCGCAAAACCGCGGGCCAGCGCGGCGGAGGCGGCGCGGCCGGCCAGCCGTTTGTCGGGCGGAGCGACGGCGACGGCGCCGTGGCGTTGCAAGGCGGCGGCCACGCGGGCGACCGGCGGGGCGATCTGGCCGTGGAAACGCAGCAGGCGCGAACCGTTTGTCGCCATGGCTGACCCGTGCAGGAAGAGCGCGGGTCCGGCGATGCGCGACGCGCGGGCGCGGGCGTGCCGTGCGGGCCCTTGCGATTTGAGCCAGGCCCGGAAGAAGTCGGCGCCGCCCGCGGGCAGCGTCACGGAGTCCAGCAGATCCACCCAATGGCGCACGTCGGCGGGCGAGGTGGTGTCGCCGACTGCGACGCCGCGGTCTGGCAAGCGCGTGCTGGCCGGCGACAGGCTGACGACGGGGGCGCGGGGCGCGCGGCCGAGCAAGACGCGGACATCGGCGCTCGTGCGCGGGTGGTGCGGGTCGCGGGCGAAGGCGGTTTCGTGGAGAGGCACGCCCTGCACGGCGTAGTGGCCGTCACAGATGGTGCGGCCGAGCGAGGGGTTCGCGGGCAACAGCAGGGTGCGATGCCGGCCGAGGGCGCGGGCGGTGGCGGTGGCGTGGACCAGCACGGAGCCACGGAGGACGGAATCCACCTTCAGGAAGAAGCCGCGGTGCGGGGTGTGCGCGAGGCACTTGGCCCAGGCGCCGACCTTGCGGGCGGCGGCGGCGGGCGCGAGCAGACGCGAATCGGTGTCGAAGACGAGCACGTCGGCCGCGATGGGCACCGTGGGCAGGTGGGTGAGCACGACCGCGCGCAGGCCCGCCTCGTGGGCGATGGCTGCGATCTCGGCCGCGCCGGTCAGGTCATCCGCGAGAACGATGTGGGGACGGTGGGGCATGGCGGTCATCCGAGGCGCACGAGTTCGGCGCGGACGGTTTCCTGGTCGGCGGCGCTCAGCGGGAGGAGGGGCGGCACCATGGCGGGGCCGCACAGCGAGCGCAGGCCGAGGCCGGCCTTGAGGGCGGCGAGCGACTGGCCGAGGGTGCGGTTGCGTTGGAAGACGGCACCGATGGCGTCGAGCTGCGTCTGCAGTTGCTCGGCCTTCGCCCAATCGCCGGCGCGGGCGGCATTGTAGAGCGCGGACCAGCGTTCCGGGTAAAGGTTGCCACCGCTGGGCACGAGGCCGTCGAAGCCGAGGCGCAGCGCGGGCACCGAGTGCGCGGCGATGCCCATGAAGAGCGAGAAGTCCGGGCGACCGCCGAAGCGTTTCGCGACTTCCTCGCGCCGGCCGGCGGTGTTCTCCGAATCCTTGAGGCCAGTGACGTTCGGGCGGCGGGCGAGGGTCTCGATCACGTCGAGCGGGAGCGACATGCCGGTCGTCGCGGGCATGTTGTAGATCATGAGCGGGCCGCGGATGCCGTCGGCGAGGCGCTCGAAGTAGGCGAGCATCTCGGCGGGCTCGAGCTTGTAGTAGTTGGGCAGAATGCCGACGACGGCGTCCACGCCGGCCTTCAGGTAGGCGTTGCCCGACTCGAGGGAGAAGCTGACGCAATTCGACGCCGGGCAGGCGAAGACGGGCGTGCGTTTCGCCGCGACGCGGACGGCAATTTCGACGTAGCGCAGGCGCAGGGCGGCGGGCAGCGAGGCGACTTCGCCGGTCGTGCCGAGCACGAGCATGCCGCAGCCGTTGCTCGCGAGGTGGTCCACGAGGCGTTCGGCGGCGGCCTCGTCGAGGGAACCGTCGGGTTGGACGGGCGTGACCAGGGGGACGATCACGCCGTGATGGCGGGGAAAGGAACTCATCTTAAAAGGCGGCTTCGTAGATGCGCAGGGCGTCGTCGCGCGTGACGTCGCGCGGGTTGTTCTTCAGCAGGCGCGTGACCTGGATGCCGGTGTCGGCCATGCGCGGCAGCGCGTCGCGCGGGATGCCGTGGGCGGAGAGGCGTCCGTCGAGCCCGCAGTCGGCGACGAGCTGTTGGATCCGGTCGGGCAGGCCGGCGGTGGTGGGGCAACCGAGCGCATCGGCCAGCGCCGCGTGGCGCTCGGGCAGCGCGGGGAGATTGAAGCGCACGACGTGCGGCAGCAGCAGCGCGATGGAGAGGCCGTGCGCCAGGTGAAATTCGCCGCCGAGCGGGTAGGCGAGGGCGTGGACGCCCGCGGTGTTCACCGGGCCGAGGCCGAGGCCGCCGTAGAGGCTGCCAAGGGCGACGGCGGAGCGGGCCTCCCGATCGCGGCCGTCAGCCACGCAGCGGGCGAGGTTCATCCCGATGAGGCGCACGCCCTCGAGGGAACGGCCGTCCACCGCCGGATGAGCGGCGCGGTTGGCGTAGGTTTCGAGGCAATGCGTGAGCGCGTCGAGGCCGGTGGTCGCGGTGAGGGCGGGCGGCAGCGAAAGGGTCAGGTCCGGATCAACGACGGCCACATCGGGCACGAGGGCGGGGCTGATGACGGCCTTCTTCGCGGCGGCGGCTTCGTCGTAGAGCAGGGCGTTGGGCGAGACCTCGCTGCCGGTGCCGGCGGTGGTGGTCACGCAGACGATCGCGGTGCGGCGGCCGGCGAGGACATTGATGCCGTAGAAGGTGGACGCGGGTTCGGCGCGGTCGTGGAGCGCGGCGACGAGCTTGGCCACGTCGAGCACGCTGCCGCCGCCGACGGCGAGCACGAGGTCGGGCGCGAAGGCCCGCGCGGCGGTGCGCAACTGTTCGCAGCAGGCGAGCGTCGGCTCGGGCGGGACGCCGGTGACGGTTTCGATCGCGGCGCCGGCGGCGCGCAGCGGCGCGGCGAGCGCGTCGGCGTGCGCCCGCACGGAGGGCGACGTGATGACGAACACGCGACGATGACCCGCGCGGGCGAGCGCGGTGGCCGCCTCCATGGCACAGCCCGCGCCGAAGTGGATGCGCGGCGGCTGCAGCAGCGTGATGGCAGTCGGAACAGTCATGCGGGGTGGGGTGAACTAGCCAGAATCCCCGCATCCGGCTTTGGCAACCGCAGAAAGTTTTCGCGCGCGCCACGCGAAAAAAGTTTCCGTCGCGCCCGGGTTCGGTGCGCTTAGGAGCCCACGCGCAGGGGCTCCTAAGCGCGGACGTGTTAATCGCTGGCAGCGTGCGAGTCAGCCAAGCGGCCCGCTTCGTGCCGGCGGACGCGGATGTGGGCGAAGCGCCGGCCGCGGGCCCGCCGGGTTATGATACCGGAGATAATTTTCTTCATCGTGGCAGAAATGGATGGTGTGGTTAGATAGGCTGTTGCGTTAAAACCCTGGCGCTCCACGCCGCTTACCCTCCCCGCGATGTTACCGCCCCGTTTGAGCCTGCTGTCCTGCGCCCTGCTATGCTTGGCCGGTTGTGCGACCGCCGCCGACAAGACCCCGCTCGTGCCCGCGGCGGGCTTCGCGCCGCACATCGCGAAATTCAACACGATGGAGCCGGAGACGGTCGTGAACGCCGTGCCCAACGCTGCGGCGCAGGCCTGGCTGGAGGCAAATGTGCCGCGCTTCACTTGTCCCGACGCGGCCGTCGAGGAGATCTACTGGTTTCGCTGGTGGGCGCTGCGCAAGCACCTGCGGCGCGACGAAGGCACCGGCCGCTGGGTGTTCACGGAATTCATCACGCGCGCCCGGCCCGTGAGCAGCGCGCTCGGCCACCACTTGATGGAAGGCCGCTGGCTGCGCGACCAGACCTGGCACGACGACTACGTGCTGTTCTGGCTGCGCGGCAAGGACGGGCAGCCGGAGGAGCGCTTCCACCGGTTCTCGCAGTGGGTGCACCACGCGCTGTGGTCGCGCTGGCTCGTGACACAGGACACCGCCACGCTCACCGGCCTGCTCGACGACCTCGTCGCCGACTACCGCCGCTGGGAAACGGAACAGATGCGCCCCGACGGTCTCTTCTGGCAGTTCGACGTGCGCGACGCGATGGAGGAGTCCATCAGCGGCGGCCGCAAGGTGAAGAACGTGCGCCCCACGATCAGCGCCTACATGTTTGGCAACGCCACCGCGCTCGCCGAGATCGCACGCCTCGCCGGCCGCAAAGAGCTGGCCGACGAGTTCGCCGCCAAGGCCGCGCACCTGCGTCCGCTGGTGCAGAAAACGCTCTGGAACCCGGAACTGCAGTTCTTCGGCTCCGTCACGGAGGAGCTTCAGCCCATCGCCGTGCGCGAGGCGATCGGTTTCATCCCGTGGTATTTTCATCTGCCCGAGCCGGGCAAAGGCTACGAAGTCGCGTGGAAACAACTCACCGACGAGAAGGGCTTCAAGGCACCGTGGGGCCTCACGACCGCGGAACGGCGGCACCCGAAGTTCCGCACCCACGGCACCGGCACCTGCGAGTGGGACGGCGCGGTCTGGCCCTTCGCCACCTCGCAGACGCTCACCGCGCTCGGCAACGTGCTGCGCGACTACCCGCAGGAGGCGGTGACCAACCGCGACTGGTTCGACGCCTTTGTCACCTACACGCGCAGCCACGTCTATGACGGCCTGCCCTACCTCGGCGAATACCAGGACGAGACCACCGGCGCGTGGCTGAAGGGCCGCGATCCGCGCAGTTTCTATTACAACCACTCCACCTACGCCGACCTGCTCATCACGGGCCTCGTCGGCCTGCGCCCGCGCGCCGACAACGTCATCGAAGTCGCGCCGCTGCTGCCGGCGGGCACCTGGGACTGGTTCTGCCTCGAGAACGTGCGCTACCACGGCCGCGATGTGACAATCCTCTGGGACAAGGACGGCCAGCGCTTCGGCCGCGGCGCGGGGTTGCAGGTGATTGTGGATGGCCAGGTCGTGGCCAAGGCTGCCAAGCTCGGTCGCGTGACAGGAAAACTGCCATGAGATTCGCCGCCCTCTTCTCGCTTTGGGCCGCCACCAGCTTGGTGGTCGCCGCCAAGGAGTTCCCCCCGCCCGTGTCTCCGGGCAAGGATGGCAAGCTCGTCTATGAAATCCTCGCGCGCGGCGACCGCGTGCCGGATTACTCGCATGCGGGTTACCGCGGCGGCGGCGTGCCGTTGCCGGTGTTGTCGGCGAAGGTGTTGGTCAGCCCGGTTGACGGCGATGACGGCGCGCGCATTCAGGCGGCGATCGATCATGTTTCCGCGCTCGCGCCCGACGCTTCCGGCCACCGCGGGGCGGTCCAGTTGGAGGCGGGCCGCTATGAAGTCGCCGGGCAGCTGAAGATCACCGCCAGCGGAGTCGTGTTGCGCGGGGCGGGCTCCGGCGCCGACGGCACCGTGCTGGTCGCGACCGGCACCGACCGCCGCCCCTTGATCGAGGTGGCTGGCCGCTATGAGCGCAAGGACCTCGCCGCGGCGCGGGCCGTGGCCGATGACTACGTGCCGGTTGGGGCCATACAGCTGCGCGTGGCGGACACGACGGGTCTCAAGATCGGGCAGAGCATCGCCATCGAGCGGCCGAGCCCGGCGGAGTGGCTTGCGCAACTGGGCATGGATGTCGGACCGGGACGTCAGCCGTATTTTTGGAAAGCAGGCACGGTGAATCTCACCTGGGATCGCATCATCACGGCGATCGAAGGTGACAAGCTCACGCTCGACGCGCCGTTGACCACTTCGCTCGACGCGAAGCTCGGCGGTGGCAAGGTCAGGCCCTTTTTCGAAACCGGTTACCTGAGCGATGTCGGCGTGGAGAATCTTCGTTGCGAATCCGACTACGACCGCGCCAACCCGCTCGACGAGCAGCATGCGTGGAACGCGATCGACCTGCACGCTGTGCGCGACGGCTGGGTGGCGGACGTGACCGGCGTGCATTTTGCCGGCAGCGTGGTGCAGGTCGGCGCGCGCGTGGCTCGCGTGACGGTGCAAGACTGTGCCTCACTCGCGCCCATCTCGGAGAATGCCGGTTACCGGCGTCTGGCCTTTCACGCGCGCGGGCAGCAGGTGCTCTTCCTGCGCTGTCGCAGCGAGCAGGGGCGGAACGATTTCACGACCGGCTACCAGACGGCCGGTCCCGTGGTGTTTCTCGATTGCCGTGCAACCGGCGGGAGCAGTTTCAGCGGCTCGATCGGCGCGTGGAGCTCCGGCCTGCTCTTCGACGGCGTGAAGCTTGATGGCGGAACGTTGCGGCAGGACAACCTGGAGACTTTCAACCAAGGCGTGGGTTGGGCGTCGGCCAACTCCATGATCTGGCAAAGCGAGGCCAGCGTCATCATCAGTCGTCAGCCGCCGGGTGCGCACAACTGGGTCGTGGCCGTCTGGGCCCAATACGTGGGCGACGGCCGTTGGAGCATGACCAACGAGTTCGCCCGGCCTGATTCCCTCTACCGCGCGCAGCTCGCGGAGCGACAGGGCAACGATGCGCTCGCGGCGTTGGAGCCACGAAAATATCCGCGCGCGGATCTGCCAAGGTGGAACCCGGCCTCCAGCCGCCGCGAAGCCTATGGCTGGCAAGCCGCGCGGGTTGGCTCGGAAAGCGCGTCCGGAGACCGCGCTCCACTCTCGGAGAAGCGGCTGACTTTGGAAAACGGCGTGCTGCTGGTTGGCGGCGAACGCCTCTCCGGCAAGGAGCAGTCGATGGCCTGGTGGCTCGGCCGGCTGGAACCGGCGCGCGCTTCCGAACCCGGCCCCGCGATCACACGCTGGGCGCCCGGTCGCACGGGCACGGGGCTGACCGACGAGATTCCCGCCGTCGTCGCCCGCATGCAGCGCGAGGGCGCCGCCGTTCTTCGCCATCATTACGGCCTGTGGTATGACCGCCGCCGCATCGACCACCAGATGATCCGCCGGCCGGATGCCGACGTGTGGCCGCCGTTCTTCGAGCAGCCCTTCGCGCGGAGCGGGCAGGGGACGGCGTGGGACGGGCTCAGCCGCTACGATCTCACGAAATACAACCCGTGGTATTTTGGCCGGCTGAAGGCCTTCGCCGCCGAGGCGCGCCGCGCGGGTGTCGTGCTGATCAACGAAATGTATTTCCAGCCCAACATCATCGAGTCCGGCGCGCACTGGGTGGATTCGCCGTGGCGCCCGGTGAACAACGTCAACGGCACGCCGTTTCCCGAGCCGCCGCCTTTCACCGGCGACACGATCAAGATGGCCGACACGTTCTACGACCTCGCCGACCCGTCCTACCGCGCGCTGCACCGCGCTTACATCCGCCAGTGTCTCGCCAATCTCGCGGACGAACCGAACGTCATCCACACGCTCAGCGCGGAGAACACCGGTCCGCTGCACTTCATGCAGTTCTGGCTGGATGTCGTCGCTGAGTGGGAGCGTGAGACGGGAAAACACCCGTTGATCGCGCTGAGTGCGACCAAGGACGTGCAGGACGCCATCCTCGCCGATCCGGTGCGCGGCGCGGTGGTGGACGTGATCGACCTGACCTACTGGTTCCGCACGGACAAGGGCGAGGAGTTCGCCCCCGCGGGCGGCAAGTCGCTCGCGCCGCGCCAGCACCTGCGTCAGTGGAAGGGCGGTCGCCCGAGCGCCGCCTCGATTCGCGCGATGGCGCATGAATACCGCACGAAGTTCCCCGGCAAGGCCGTGATCACCGGCCTGGACCAGGCGGGGGACGTGCAGCCGTGAATGCCACTTTCGATCCAGTTGCCATGACCCAGTCCGTCATTCTGAGCGTAGCGAAGAATCCAGCAACACGACCGCTAGCGTGCATGCCCTTGGATTCTTCGCTCTGCTCAGAATGACAGGTTAAGTGAGTCTTGCATCAAATTCCGGATCTGCCTGCCGCCAACTTTCCTTCCCCATGAAACTCCTCCGTCTCCTCTCCCTCCTGAGCCTGGGCGCCGCCCTGCTCCACGCCGCGCCGGTCACCGTTGAAAAATGGGGCGTGTTCGAGCTCGAGCTCAAGGGCCCGAGCGAGGGCAACCCGTTCACCGAGGTCCGCTTCGGCGCGGTGTTCACCAACGGCACGACCACCGTCGAGGTGCCCGGCTTCTACGACGGCGACGGCAGCTACAAGGTCCGCTTCATGCCGTCCGCCACGGGCGAGTGGCGCTACGAGACCAAGGCCAACCGCTGGCCGCTGACCGGCAAGCTCGGCAGCTTCGTCGTGACGGCGCCCGCGAAGGGCAACCACGGCCCCGTGCGCGTGGCGAACACCTTCCACTTCGCCTACGCCGACGGCACGCCGTTCAAGCAGATCGGCACCACGATCTACAACTGGACCGACACGCCCGAGGCCGTGCAGGAGCAGACGCTGCAGACGCTCGCGAGCGCGCCCTTCAACAAGATCCGCATGCTGCTCACGCCGCAGCCGACGCCCTACCAGAAGTCGTTCGCCCCGCCGCGCTGGCCCTTTGTCGGCACGCCGCCGACCAGCTGGGACTTCACGCGCTTCAACCCCGAATATTTCCGCCACCTCGAGAAACGCATCGGCCAGCTGCGCGACCTTGGCATCGAGGCCGACGTGATTTTGTTCAATCCTTACGGCAAGTTCGGCTTCGAGACGATGGACGCCGCGGCCGACGAGCGCTACGTGCGCTACGTGATCGCGCGCCTCGGCGCCTACCGGAACATCTGGTGGTCGCTGGCCAACGAATACGATTTCCTGCGCACGAAGACCGAGGCCGACTGGGATCGGATTGGCGCGCTGGTGCAGGCCGTCGATCCCTACAATCACCTCCGCTCGATCCACAATGGTTCGCTGCTCTACGACAACAACCGTCCTTGGGTCACGCACGCCTCCATCCAAAACGGCGCCGCCGTCGAGGAGCCGGGCCGCGCCGAGATGTATCGTGGCGTCTGGCGCCGACCGGTCGTCTATGATGAGGTCAAATACGAGGGCAGCAGCCCCTATCGTTGGGGCGACCTCAGCGGCGAGGAGATGGTGCACCGCTTCTGGTGCGGCACCGTCGCCGGCACCTACGTCGGCCATGGCGACTACTTCCTCATCAACGAGGACACCTGGACCTCCTTCGGCGGCGCGATGCGGGGCCAGAGCGCGCCGCGCCTCGCCTTCCTGCGCAAGATCCTCGAGGACGGCCCCGCCCAGGGCCTTGACCCGATCGACAAGTGGCAGGACCCGAACACCGGTGGCGTGCACGGGACCTACTACCTGACCTACTTCGGCCGCGCGCAGCCGACGGAATGGACCTTCAAGCTCTACAAGAACGGCGTCGAGGACGGGCAGCGTTACGTCGTGGACGTGATCGACACCTGGGCCATGACCATCACGCCGGTTGAGGGCGAGTTCGTCACCAAGAAGGCGGACAACTACTACTTTGGCGACGCGCAGGGCCGGAAGATCAAGCTGCCCGGCAAGCCCGGCATGGCGGTGCGTGTGCGCCGCATCGGCGCCGACGGACAGCCGGTGAAACTCGAACTGCAGCTGGAGGGGACATGAGCGAGCATACTGAAATATCTCGTTGTAGGGCGGGGTCTCCGAACCCCGCCTTGAGCGCGGCAGGGTCATCGAACGAAGGCGGGGTTCGGAGACCCCGCCCTACAGCTTCAATCCGTCATTCTGATCCCGCGTCCGCGGGCGAAGAATCCCAGGTGATGAGCGCAGCGCATGGCATGAGCGCGGGTCCGCTTGGATTTGAGCCCTGTCGCCTTCGGCTCGGTAACTTCGCCGGGCTCAGGATGACGGGTTTATTGGTTGCGGTGTTGGCGGCGTGTTTTGCCTGCTTGGGCGTTGGAGCCCGGGCGGGGGAGAAGGCCGACCTCCCCGAAACCTGCTACCTCTTCGCCTACTTCTACCATCAGGAGGAGGCCGAGGGCTTCCGGCTCGCGTGGAGCGCTGATGGCCATCACTTCGCAATGCTGAACGACGGCAAGAGCTACCTCAAGCCCACGGCCGGCGAGAACAAGCTGATGCGCGATCCGCATCTTTACCGCGACCCCGACGGCACGTTTCACCTCGTGTGGACGACGGGCTGGACGGGCAAGACCATCGGCTACGCCTCGTCGAAGGACCTCATCACCTGGTCGGAGCAGAAAACCCTGCCCGTGATGGCGCACGAGCCCGAGGCGCATAATGCCTGGGCGCCGGAGATCGTTTGGGACCCGGCCCAGCAGCATTACCTGATCCATTGGTCCTCGACCATCCTCGGCAAATTTCCCGAGACGGAGATGTCCAACCGTCGCCGCGAGCGGAACCATCGCATCTACGCCACGACGACGAAGGATTTTGTGAGCTTCACGCCGACCAAGCTGCTCTACGACGCCGGTTATAACGTGATCGACGCGAACATCATTCCCGCCGAGGCCGGCACGGGAGACTGGTTGATGTTCGTCAAGGACGAGACCTTCGCGCCGGTCACGCAGAAGAACATCCGCCTCGTGCGCGGTCGTTCGCCGGAGGGCCCGTGGGACCCGGTGTCGCCGCCGCTGACCGGGGCCGGCTACTGGGCCGAGGGCCCGACTGCCATCAAGGTCGGCGATGAATACCGCGTCTATTTCGACAAGCACATGCTCAACTTCATCGGTCTCGTGCGGTCGCGTGATCTCAAGACCTGGGAGGATGTGAGCGACCAGGTCAGCTTCCCGAAGGACGCGCGCCATGGTTGCATCCTCGCCGTGCCGCGCGCCGTGGTGGAGCGGCTGCTCAAACCACCCGGCAAGACGGCGCCATGATAGGATTGGGTTATCATGCCGTGATCGAATCCCTGCGCTCCCGCGCATGGCTACAGGCTGACGTAGCCCGGCCCGGGAGGGCCGGGATCTGAGCATGCCCCACACGCTTTCACTGCCTGACCTTCTTGTCCTGCTGGCCTACCTGGTCGGTGTGACGGGGTTCGGATGCTGGTTCTACCGGCGGAACCGCGAGAGCGAGCGCTTCATGTCGGCGGGCCGGTCGTTGCCGGGCTGGGCGGTCGGGCTGTCCATCTTCGGCTCCTACGTGAGCAGTATCAGCTTCCTCGCGAATCCCGGCAAATCCTACGCGGACAACTGGAACGCCTTCGTCTTCGCCCTGACGTTGCCCGTGGCGGCGTTCATCGCGGTGAAGTGGTTCGTGCCCTTCTATCGGCGCTCGGGCGATCTCTCCGCCTATCATCACTTGGAAAAACGCTTCGGGGCCTGGGCCTGCACCTATGCGGTGCTCTGCTATATTCTCACGCAGGTCGCGCGGCTCGGCACGATTCTCTATCTGCTCGCGCTGGCGCTCGTGCCGCTCACGGGCTGGGACATTCGGCTGATCATCCTCGTGGCCGGTGCGGTTATCATCATCTACCCGCTGGTCGGTGGCACCGAGGCGGTGGTGTGGACAGGTGTCGTGCAGGCGGTGGTGCTTGTCGGCGGAGCGCTCGCGGCGGTGGCGGTCATTTTGTTCCAGATGCCCGGCGGCGCGACGGAGGTCTTCGCGGTGGCCGCGGCCCACGACAAGTTCAGCCTCGGCAGCCTCGATGGCGGGCTGGGTCGCTCCACGTTCTGGGTCGTCCTGATCTACGGCCTGGTGATCAACCTGCAGAACTTCGGCATCGATCAGAGCTACGTGCAGCGCTACGTGACGGCGAAGTCCGATCAGGCCGCCGCGCGCAGCGTGTGGCTGGGCGCGCTGCTTTACCTGCCGGTGGGCGCGGCCTTCTTCTTCATCGGCACGGGGCTCTTCGCGTTCTACTCCGTGCAGCCGGAGCTGTTGCCCGCCGGGCTCAAGCCCGACGCGGTGTTCCCGCACTTCATCAGCACGCAACTGCCGGCCGGTCTCGCGGGTCTCGTCATCGCGGGCCTCTGCGCGGCGGCGATGGATTCCAACCTCAACTGCATGTCCACGCTCTTCCTCAACGATCTTTACCGGCGCTACCTGCGGCCGCAGGCCGGGGAAAAGGAAGCCATGCGCGTGCTCTACGCCTCGACGCTGGGGTTCGGCATGATCTGCGTGGGCGCCGCCCTCGCCATGATCTCAATCAAGAGCGCGCTCGACGTCTGGTGGGAGCTGGCCGGCATCTTCGGCGGCGGCATGCTCGGGCTGTTTTTGCTCGGACGTTTCCTGCCGCGCGCCGATGGCCGGGCCGGGCTGGCAGGCGTGACAGCGGGCATCCTCGTGATTCTCTGGCTCACGCTGTCGCCCAAACTCGCCTGGTGGCCCGAAGCGCTGCGCAGCCCGTTTCACGGTCTGCTGGTCATCGTGTTCGGCACATTGGCCATTCTCGTCACGGGCGGCCTGGCCGCCTTGCTGGCTCCCGCACGATCCTCCACGCCCGCCCCACGTCCTGTCTCCCCTTTATGAAAATGCTCCCGCTCCTCCTGGCCGCTGCGCTCACCGCTTCGGCCGCGTCGCATCCCGCCGTCGTCAGCACCGCGTTCATCAACGACAACCCGCCTTACCCGGAGTCGCACGCCTCGAGCATCGTGGAACTGGCGCCGGGTCAGCTGGCGGCCACGTGGTTCGGTGGCACGAAGGAGCGCAACCCCGACGTCGTCATCTGGTTCGCGCGGCAAGAGGGCGGCAAGTGGCTGCCGGCCGTTGAGGTGGCCAATGGCGTGCAGGCGGATGCCCTTCGACAGGCTCAGGGCAGCAAGGCTGCTGCTGCGCGTCAGCCTTGCTGGAATCCCGTGCTCTTCGCCCCGAAGGGCGCGCCGCTGCAGCTTTTCTACAAGGTCGGGCCGAACCCGCGTGACTGGTGGGGTGAGGTCATCACGTCCACCGACGGCGGCAAGACCTGGAGCCAGCCGCGCCGCCTGCCCGACGGTTTTCTCGGCCCGATCAAGAACAAGCCCGTCGTGCTCACCGACGGCTCGTGGCTTTCGCCCAGCAGCACCGAAGGCAACAAGGACGGCTGGCTCGTGCACTTCGAGCGCTCGCGGGACCAGGGTGCGACGTGGGAAAAGATCGGCCCGGTGAAAAAGGGCCCGGCTTTCGACGCGATCCAGCCCAGCATCCTTTTCCACAAGGACGGTTCGCTGCAGGTGCTCTGCCGCAGCAAGCAGGGCGTGGTGACGCAGACCTGGTCCAAGGACGGCGGCGCGACCTGGAGCCCGCTCACCGCGACCGAGCTGCCGAATCCCAACTCCGGCACCGATGCCGTGACGCTGGCCGACGGCCGGCAGTTGATCGTCTATAATCCCACGGGCCACCGGGCGGACGAGGCGAAGGGCAACCGGTATCCGATCGCGGTGGCAGTTTCGGACGACGGCCTGAGCTGGAGGAAGGTCGTGACGCTCGACACTGAACCGTGCAAGAGTGGCTACGCCTACCCCGCGGTCATCCAGGCCGCCGACGGCCTCGTGCACATCACCTACACCTTCGACCGCGTCAAGATCAAACACGTCGTCCTCGATCCGAAGAAGCTATGAAGCGCAGTGAGCAGTCTATCCTTGTAGGGCGGGGTCTCCGAACCCCGCCTTTCCCGCAAACGCGGCGGGGTTGCTGCGCCATCTCCGCCATGCCTACGTCGGAGACCCCGCCCTACAGCTTTTGGCGTGTGGTTCCGGTGATCGGACTGTTTTTCGCGCTTACCTCGCCCCTCACCGCCGCCTATGAGGTCGCCGCTCTCAGATGCGAGCAGACCATCAACCCGCTCGGCGTGGATGCGGTGCAGCCGCGGTTGTCGTGGCAGGTGGCGTCCGACGAGAATGGCCAGCGGCAAACCGCGTGGCAGATCCTCGTCGCGAGCTCCGCCGAGGCGCTCGCCGCCGACCAGGGTGACCTGTGGGACAGCGGCAAGATCGAGGGCGATCGCACGACTTTCGTGCCCTATGCGGGCAAGGCCCTCGCTTCGTCGCAGCAGGCTTTCTGGAAGGTTCGCAGTTGGGACCGCGCCGACCAGCCCTCCGCGTGGAGTGCACCGGCGACGTGGACGATGGGGTTGGTCGGGGCTACGCCCCGGACCACAGACGACGGACCACAGACCACGGACCATGGCGTGACGAACTGGGGGGCGAAGTGGATCACCGCGGCGGGCGAGACCCGCTTGGAAAACACGCTCCTGCGTCGCGAGTTCACGGTGAAGCCCGGCCTGCGCCGGGCGCTGGCGCACGTCACCGGGCTCGGGCAATACGAGGTGTTCTTTAACGGCGCCAAGGCCGGCCGCGACGTGCTTTCGCCGGGTTGGACGGACTACAAGGATACGATCCTCTACGACACGAAGGACGTGAGCGAATACCTCTACGAGGGCCCGAACGCCGTCGGCCTCGCCCTCGGCAACGGCATGCTGCACGTCGTGCGGCCGGAAGGACGCTTCGCCAAGTTCGTGGGCTCGATGGGCCCGCAGCGCGCCATCCTCCACCTGCGGCTCGAATACGCCGACGGCACGGTCGAGACCGTGGTGACCGACGAGTCCTGGAAGACGCACGCCGGCCCGATCACGTTCTCGAGCATTTACGGCGGCGAGGATTTTGATGCGCGGCTCGTGCCGCCCGGCTGGAAACGCAGCGGCTTCGATGACAGCGCCTGGCCGGCGGCGGTGGAGTTCACCGGCGCGCAGGGTGTCTTGCGCGGACAGAGTTTCGCCGCGGAACCGGTGGCGCCGATCGAGACGCGCACCGTCAAGGCCTCGCGCCGCCCGGCGCCCGGGGTCATCCTCTATGATTTTGGGCAGAACACCTCCTTCATGCCGCGCCTGCGGGTCAGCGGTCCCGCCGGCTCCGTGGTGAAGCTGACCGCCGGCGAAGTCGTGAACGCCGACGGCACGATCAACCGCAGCACGATGGGTGGCGCGCACCGCGGCAGCGCGTGGTGGCAATACACCAAGTCCACCGACCTCGACGAGATTTGGTTCCCGCAGTTCTACTACCTCGGCTCGCGCTACCTTTACACGGAGCTGATTCCGGCGGTGGCGGGTGGCGAGCTGCCCACGGTGGATTCCATCGAGATGGTGGTCGTGCACTCAACCGCCGCACCGGCCGGGCAGTTTGCCACGTCGGACCCGCTGTTGAACCGCATCCGCGACCTCGTGCGTTGGGCGCAGCGGTCGAACCTGGTCTCGATCATCACCGACTGCCCGCACCGCGAGAAGCTCGGCTGGCTGGAGCAGAACCACCTCTGCGGGCCCGCGCTGCGCTACGAGTGGGACGTGAGCCGGCTCTTCGCCAAGAACGTCCGCGACATGGCCGAGGCCCAGCAACCCGACGGCTTGCTCCCGAACATCGCGCCGGAATACGTCACCTTCAAAAACACGTTCCGCACGGCGGCGGAGTGGGGCGCCTCGTTCATCCAGGTGCCGTGGCAGCAGTATCTCTTCACCGGTGATGACTCGCTCCTGCGCGACCACTACGAGGCGCAGAAGCGCTACTTCGCGCACCTCGAAGCGCGCGCGGCCGGAGGTCTGCTGCAGGACGGACTCGGCGACTGGTATGACGTCATCCTGGAAAAGACCGGCCGGCCGAATCTCACCCCACCGGCAGTCACGGCGACGGCCTTCCTCTACGAAAACGCGCGCATCTTGGCGAAGATCGCCACGGTGCTCGGTCACCCGGAAGACGCTGAGGCCTTCACCGCCAAGGCGGCGGCGATTCGCGAGGTTTACAACCGCGAGCTTTTCAAGCCCGGCACGCCCGAGCTCTACGGCAGTGGCTCGCAGACCTCGCTGCTCCTGCCGCTGGCCTTCGGGCTCGCCGAACCGGCCGAGCGGCCGGCCGTGCTCGCGGCGGCGCTCAAGGACATGGATGCGCGCGGCCACGCCACGACCGGCGCGGTCGGCACGCGGTATCTGTTCCGCGTGCTCACCGACGAGGGGCAGATGGACCGGCTCTTCCGTTTGATCACGAATCCCGACATGCCCGGCTACGCGCTGCAGGTGAAGGAAGGCCTGACGAGCCTCGCCGAGTCGTGGCCGGCCTACCTCGGCGCCTCGCACAACCATTTCTTCCTCGGGCAGGTGACAGAGTGGTTCTACCACGACCTCGCCGGCATCCAACCTGACGAGAAGGCACCCGGCTTCAAGCACATCATCATCAAGCCGCAACCGGCCGGCGATCTGACCTGGGCCGAGGCCACGCATCAGTCCGTGCATGGTCCGATCAAGGTCCGCTGGGACCGCGCGGCTGGTAAGTTCAAGCTGAAGGTCACGATCCCCGCGAACACGACCGCGACGGTTTACCTGCCCGTGAAAGAGGGCACGCCCGTCGGCCAAGCGGTGGAATCGGGCACGCACGAGTTTGAGACGGCGTGGTGAGGGCCATGAAGACTGCGGAAAGTGAGCAGATCGAAGTAGGGCCGGTCTCAGACCGGCCAAAAGCGCGCGCATGCAGGACGGCCAGTCGGAGACTGGCCCTACTGCTCGTTGCGGGCATGACACTTGTTTCGTTCGCCGCCGAACCCGTCGATCCGCTCGCCGCCGGTTTTGCCTCGCCGCCGGCTTCGGCGCGGCCGCAGACGTTTTGGCACTGGATGAACGGCAACGTCACGCGCGAGGGTATCACGCTCGACCTCGAGGCGATGGCCAAGGTTGGTGTGGCGGGCGTGATGATCTTCGACGGCAGCGACTACCTGCCGGCCGGTCCGGCGAACTACCTCGAACCGCATTGGCGCGAGCTGATGACCCACGCGATCAAGGAGGGCGATCGCCTCGGCATCGAGGTGGGCATGCACAACGGCCCGGGCTGGTCCAGCAGCGGCGGCCCGTGGGTCACCCCCGCGATGTCCATGCAGAAGCTCGTCTGGACGGAAACCAACGTCACCGGCGGCGGACGCGTGGTGCTCGATCTGGCCCGGCCTCCGGCCACGCTCGATTTCTACCGCGACGCCTTCGTCATCGCCGTCCCCGCGCTCGCGCCGGACGCCCCGCGGGTGGCGGACTGGCAGACGAAGGCCAATCACCGCTACAGGGTCGCCGGCCAGCTCGCGCTGCCGGCGGAGGTTCCCGCGGCGGCGACCGTCGCTCCCGCCCAGGTGATCGACCTGACGTCCCGCCTGCAGGGTGACCGTCTCGAATGGGACGCGCCCGCGGGTGAGTGGACCCTTTTGCGCATCGGCCATACGACGACAGGCAAGACCAATGTCGCCGCCTCCGCCGCCGGCCGCGGGCTCGAGGTGGACAAATTCAATCCCGCCGCGGCGGAGTTTCACTTTCGCCACGTGATTGACCGCGTGCAGGCGGACGCCCGCGCCGCGGGAGCGAAGGGCCTCGGGTTCCTGACGATCGACAGCTACGAGGCGGGCCTGCAGAACTGGACGGCAGACTTCCCCGCGGAGTTTCGCCGGCGTGCCGGTTACGACCTCACCGGCTACCTGCCGGCGCTGTTCGGCCGCGTGGTGGGGAGTGCGGGCATCACGGAGCGCTTCCTGTTCGATTTTCGCCACGTGCAAGCGGACCTGGTGGCCGAGCACTACTACGGGCGTTTGCACGCGCTCGCGCGGGAGCGCGGGTTGCCGCTCTACGTTGAGGGCTACGGCTCGGGCAACTTCGACGAACTCAAGGTGGCCGGGTCGCCCGACGTGCCGATGACGGAATTCTGGACGCGCACGCCTTGGACGCCGAACCGCGTGGTCAAGATGGTCACCTCCGCTGCGCACGTCTACGGCAAGCCCGTGGTCGGGGCCGAGGCGTTCACCGGCGAGTTCCGCACCTCGCGCTGGCTGGAATATCCGTATTCTCTGAAGATCCTCGGCGACGACATGTCGGCGGCGGGCGTGAACCGGTTCGTCTTCCACAGCTACGTCCACCAGCCGCATCCCTCGGCCGCGCCCGCCGTGACGCTCGGGCCCTACGGCTTCGCCTTCGCCCGCACCAACACTTGGTTCGCGTCCGCCAAGCCGTGGCTCGATACGCTCGCGCGCACGCACTTCCTGCTCCAGCAGGGCACCTTTGTCGCCGACGTGCTCTATTTCACCGGCGAGCGCTCGCCGGAACCGTCGTCGTTCGCCATGCCGGTGCTGCCGGAGGGTTACACCTACGACCTCGTCAACACCGACGTCCTGCTCAACCGCCTCACCGTGCGCGACGGCGATTACGTGCTGCCCGAAGGCGGGCACTACCGGCTGCTGGTGCTGCCGCCGAACCTGAAAGCCATGCGCCCGGCGCTGGTGCGCAAGCTGCACGCCTTCGTCGCGGCCGGCGGTGCCTTGCTTGGACCAAAGCCCGTCTTTTCGCCCACGCTCGAAGGCTATCCGGAGAGTGAAACCGAAATGTTCCGCCTCGCCGACGAGCTCTGGGCGCCGGATCGGAAAGGACCGGGCCGTGTGTTTGCCACGGGCACGATTGGTGACGCTCTTTCGCGGCTCCAGGTGATGCCGGATGTCGAATACAGCGGCCGTGAACGGGGCGCCGCGCTCTCGTGGCAGCATCGCCGTCTGCCTGACGGTGACCTGTTCTTCCTCGGTAACCGTCAGCGGCGGGTCGAGGATGTAGCGGTTTCTTTCCGCGGGATGGCGGGCCGGCAGCCTGAAATTTGGAGGCCGGAGACCAGAGACCGGAGTGACGCGGTCATATTCGGAGAGTCCTCCGACCGGGTGGATCTGCCGCTGCAGTTCGAGCCCGGTGAGTCGGTGTTCGTGCTGTTCCGGCGCCCGGCGGAGCCTGCGGCCGGTCAGTTGGTCCGTGACGGGCAGACAGTCATTTCGACTGCGCCGACCTTGGGCGGGTATCGGGAGCCCACGATGTCTTTTACCATGTCCATCTGGGTCAAACCCGACACCGACCTCCGCGCGATGCCGAAGGAATCCACGACGGGCCGGATCGACGAGACCGGGAAATTCTACGCCATCCCCGCCGATCCCGGTGAAGCGCATTTCGGACCGGAGTATGCCCGGGCGGGTCTGGCGGTGGGACGCAACGGCATCTTCGTGGTCGAGCGCTCTTGGGACAATTGCCCCGCCGTGCTGGTGGCACCGATGAAGGTGTCAGGTTGGACGCATGTGGCGGTCGTGTATCGCGACGGCCGGCCGACGCTCCATGTGAACGGGGAGAAGATCAAGGATGGCCTCGTCTCGGGCAAATTGGTGCAGAGCGGCACTCACTCGCATCGGCCGCCGGTGGACTACGTGCTGCATTTCCCGGCGATCGAATCGCTCACGCGCGCGACGGGAGAAGCGCCGCCACCGTCGCGCGGCCAGGTGTATTTCTTCGAGGGCAACCTGACTCGCCCGCAGTTGCTCAATGGAAACATGACAGCAGAGCGGCTCAAAGCCATCGTATCGGCCGGGCCGCCCGCGCCGGAAATCCCGGTGGTGACGGAACTGACCAGAGCGGACAGCGGGGCCACCGCGCTGGTGTGGCAGAGCGGCGCCTACGCGCTCGACGCGGCGAAACCCGTCAGCGTGGCGGTGCCGGCTCCTCTTGCCGTGGACGGACCGTGGCGCGTGGCGTTCCAGCCTGGCCGCGGCGCGCCCGAGGTGATCGAGCTGCCCTCGCTGCGTTCGCTGCATTTGCACGAGGACGCTGGCGTGAAATATTTCGCCGGCACCGCGGCCTACCGCCGGCAGCTCGATGTGCCCGCAGGCTTTCTCGCCGCGGACCGCCGCGTGGTGCTCGACCTCGGGCGCGTGGAGGTGCTCGCCGAGGTGTGGATCAACGGCAAGAGCGCCGGCCAAGTCTGGAAGGAACCGTATCGCCTCGACGTGACGGACTTCGTGCGCGCCGGGACGAACGACCTTGAGGTGCGCGTGACGACGCTCTGGCCAAATCGTCTGATCGGCGACGAGCAGCTGCCGGCGGAGAATGATTACGGCCTGCGCGACGAGCAGGGCAACGATCCGCACGGCATCGTGAAGCTGCCCGACTGGTATCGCAGCGGACAACCGAAGCCCGCCGGTGGTCGCGTGGGTTTCACGACGTGGAATTTCTACGACAGGGATGAGCCGCTGATCGCCTCCGGCCTGCTGGGTCCTGTGCGCCTGCTTAATCCCGTGCGCGTGCAGCTGGGGCGGTGAGCGAGGTAGTCGAAGGTGGTTCAGCGCTGGCGCGCTCCCAAGCCGCGTCGACAACCGGTAGCCGCCTTGGAGCGCAGCGACAAGGTGGTTCCCCCTCGGGCCACGCTTTCATCCCGCCAAGCCGGGACTCAAGCGCGGCTACAGCTTTGATGAAACCGACGCGGTCCTGCCTTCATTTTCGAAGCGATGCCGGACGCTGACGGTTTCCTGACGGGGATTGCCGGTTTTCAAACCGCACACGCGTGTTTGGCGGCTGAATTTGCCGCGGGTGTTTTCGGCAAATGCTTGAAGGAGAAAGCACCGTTTCGCTTGCCGGTGTGGCTCCCTTAGTTTTCGAGAAAAAATTAGAATACGGGAGGTTGGGCGCGACGGTCCGGGACAAGTATCCCGTATTCACGTGGCATGACGTCCTGCGGGGAAGTTGCTAGACTCGGGGACCCTTTAACCCCCGCGTGCGTTTTCCACGCCGCGTTTGTGTCCCCGATGTCTGCCACACCCCTAGCGCTTTGCCGGCTTTGCTGCCGGCGCACCCCGCGTTTCCGCGCGGCCCGCCGGTTCATCCGCTGACGCGCTGGTTTTACCCCACACCCAACCAAGTCCAACCATGCACATGCGACAACCCCAGCCGACCTCGGCTCCGCTCCGCCTCCTGCGGAGCGTTCGTATCGTCACCGCCCTCGCCTGCGTCGGCGGAATTCTGCACACTCCCGTCCGCTCGGCGGAAACCGCTCCCGCAGCGGAGCAACCCGCGTCGGCGTCGGAAACCGGCAGCATTGAGGGACGCATCCTCAATGCGGAAAGCGGCAAATACCTGAACAACGCCCGGGTGATTGTCGAGGGCACCAACCTGCAGGCCTTCACCGACGATAGCGGCACTTACCGTCTGCGCGCCGTGCCGGTTGGCGGCGTCAATCTCCGCGTAACCTACTCGGGTCAAGCCGACCTGCGCGAATCGGTTCAGGTGACGGCCGGTGGGGTTGCTACAGCGGATTTTGTTTTCAACTCCAGTCTGGCCACCAAAGAAGGGAAAACCGTCATCTTAGACAAATTCGTAGTCGAGGCCACGCGTTTCCGCAACGCGCAGGAACTCTCCATCAACGAGGAGCGGTTCTCCACCAACATCAAGTCGGTCGTCGCACTCGATTCGCTCGGGCACATGACCGACGGCAACATCGGCGACTTCGTCCGCTTCCAGCCCGGCATCGACGTGGAATACGGCAGTTCCAGCGGCAACACCAACAACCCCGACAATGCCATGAACGTTGGGGTGCGCGGTTACGGAGCCTCCGATACCCGAATCACCATCGACGGCATGCCGATTGCCAGTGGTGCGGTGGCCGGCAACGGCTCGCTGACCCGGGCGGTAGCTCTCGACGCCCTGTCTATCAACAACGCCAGCCGCCTCGAGATCATCAAGGTGAACACGCCCGACATGCCGCAGGACTCGCCGGGCGGCTCGATCAATCTGGTCACCCGTGGCGCCTTCGAGCTGCCCAACGTCACCTACAACCTTACCGTCGCGTTCAACGGCAACTTCAACACACCGGATCTGTTCAAGCGCACACCCGGGCCCTACGGCCCAAGTTTCAAAACTCTGCCGAACATCCGCGCCAGCGCCACCATCCCGCTTTCCAAGAAGTTGGGCATCACGGTGTCGGCCGCTTCGGACAACAAGTATTCCTACACGCAGAACACGAGTATGCGCGATTGGTATTTCACCAACCGCGTCGTCAACATCAACGGTGTGAACACACAGGTGGCGAACGCCAACGGCGGCATCCGCATCGATAACCCCGTCATTGATCGTTACGAGCGCGTGGACAACCAGTGGATGGAGAACCGCCTCTCCGGCAGCCTGCGCGTGGACTGGAAGCCAATCGACGGCCTGGAAATCCGCGCCAGCGGCCAGTATTCCACGATGGAGAACGTGGGCGTCTATCGTCGCACCCAGTGGCGCTACGCCAACAACGCGATTGGCATTCTCGACTGGGGCGAGGACTACGTGACCGGCCGCACCCGCACCAGCACCTTCAACCCGGGCTACTCGGTCGGTTTCACCACGGATGCCCGCGACAAGGAAGGTTTCACCTCGCAGGGCTACATCACGCTGAAGTATCGCAAGGGCCCTTGGTCCATTGACGGCAAGGTGACCGCCTCGGAGTCCTACCATGTCTTGCCTGATCGCAAGAACGGCCACTTCTCGACGGTGGACGCCAGCATCACTCCGTGGCGCATGGACTTCACCGATATCAGCAAGGGTGTCGTGGGCGGCATCAAGGTCTGGGACCAGTCCGGTGCCCTGATGAACTACGGCCTTCCCAGCGCCTGGAACAACATTCTCAGCAACACGTTCGAGGCCCGATCCAGCAATGTGGTAAGCCGCGATACGGCCAAGCTCTACCAGTTGGACGTTGCGCGTGAACTGGACTTCCTGCCCTTTCCGGTGACCCTCAAGTCAGGATTCCGGCAGAGCGAGAAGTCCGTGCGCAAATGGGGCGACGGCACCGGTTATCGCATGCGCTACGTCGGTCCCACCACGGGCGTTCCGACCAACACGGACCTGCAGTCGGAGTTCGCGACCGAAGCCGGCAACGGTTATCTCTACCCGATGTATTGGCCGGACACCTCCAAGATCTACGATGTTTATACGGAGCATCCGGAATGGTTTGACGATCAGTTCGTCTCCGCCGTGGGCAACGTGAACTTAGTCGCGAACAACTACGAGTCGCGCGTCAACACGCTCAAGGGCATTACCACGACCAACTACGCCTGGTATGGCATGGCGACCGCCAGCCTCCTGAACAACCGCCTTACGATCGTGGCGGGCGCCCGGCAGGAGCGGCGCGACAACAACGGCTACAACGTCTTCAACGATCCCAAGTTCAACTACGTGAAGGCGAAGGACGGCACGGTCTATCGCGACAGCATCTATACCGCCGGCGTGCGCTTTGACGGTGCCCTCAACAGCGTTTATCCCGCGGGCGATCCACGCCGCGCGGCCGACGCCATCCTGACGGACTCGGCGCTGCGGACCCGCCTGCAGGCGGCCGGGGTGCCTTTCATCCCGTCCAAGCTGGAACTTGATCCGGATGGCTCCAGCGGCGAGCGCTCGCGCAACCTGTTTCTAACCCAGCTGGCGCGCTACACCCGCCGTATCGACACCTCGATCACTGAGCCCTGGACGCCGCAGCTTCAGGCTGCCTTCGACATCAACGATAGCCTCAAACTGCAGGTGGCATGGAGCAATGAGACCCGCATTCCTGAAATCGAGGCGGCCAACGGTCTGCTGGTCAACGGCTCCAGTTTCTCCATCTCCGAGCCCGATATTCCCACTGGCGCTATCGGTGGCGACGGCACCATCACCATCGCCAATGTCTCGGGCACACCGGAGGAGCTGCAGTCCTACAACGTCAAGCTCTCCTATTATCCTAAGAACGGTCTCGGGAAATACTCGATCTCCTGGTTCTACAAGAAATCCAGCAAGTCATGGGAGACGATCAACGCCTTCCCCGATGATCCGGACTACGACGTGCTGCTGGGTGCGATGGGTTTGTCGCGAACCGAATTTGACAACTACACCATCAACTACACCACGGCACTCGACAGCGGCAGTATCCGGCGAGGTCTCGAGCTCGAGATGTCCCAAAACTTGGGGATCATAGCTCCGTGGGCCCGCGGCCTTGATACCTTCCTGACCTTCACATGGAAGCCCGCCTCAAAGGTGAGCGACAACACGACGGTTCTCGGTTGGACAACGGAGATCCCCGACCGCAACAAGTGGACCGGTGGCATATCCTACAGCGCCCGTCGCTTCTCGATCCAGGCGCGCGCCATTTATGAGGAGAGCGGAATCACCCATGTCCGCACCAACACCGTGACCATGCCGGATGGCACGAACCAGTCTGTGCGTTACTACCGTCCGAACCGCAACCCGCTCGATTTGAACCTGCAGGCAAACTACGTCGTGAACAAAAACTTCACGGTCTTCGGCACGCTGAACCGGGTTCTGTCCCGCGACGTTTATACCGAGGAGATCGATGGACTCGGTTTGCAGCCGGACTGGGCTGGCTACCGGCAAATGCAGGATCGCGGCATCGCGTTCTCTGCGGGCGTGAACGCCACCTTCTAAGACTTCTAGTTGTGTAGCACATACGCACAATTAGGGTAAAGGGTGCGCCGGGTCTCTCTCGTGGGGCCCGGCGCATTTTTTCCCAGCCCTTTGCAGCCGAGGTTCCGCTTGCGACTCCGTCCTCTGAACCGCTTACTCTCCGAATCTGCCCCGCCGTGATGCGATCCCTCCTCCGTCTGCTGTGTGCGCTGGCGCCGGCCGTTGTGGCGCCGGCCGGGCTGCTGGCGGCTCCCGTCATTCCGGCTTTCAGCCACCGGTCCTGGCAACGCGCCGACGGATTGCCGGCCAACGAGATCACGGATCTGGCGCAGGATCATCAGGGCTACCTCTGGGTGGCGACCCCGGCGGGTTTGGTGCGCTTTGACGGTTCCCGCTTTCTCGGTTTTGCCCAGGCTCCCGGTGGCCACCTCGTCGCCCAGGGTCTGGCCGCCCTCGCGGCCGATCCCGCGGAGGAGGTGGTCTGGGCGGCGCCTTTGTCCGGCGGGCTGGTGCGCTATCGGGAGGGACGGTTCGAGGAACAGGTGTTGCCGGGACGGCCCGCCGGCCAACGCATCGCCCGGCTGCACATCGCGGCGGATCGTGCGTTGTGGATCGCCCTGGAGGGGGGCGAAGTCATGCGCCTGCAGGGGGAGTCGGCCGAGAATTTCGGCGTCAATGACGGCCTCACCCTGAGACGGTCGGCCATCCTGGCGAGTGACGGGCAGGGACGCATGTGGGTGGCCAGCGACACGCATCTCTTCCGCTATGAGGCCGGCCGGCTTCACCCGTGGGCGCTGCCCGGAGTCAACGACGACCTGCGTCTGGCTTCGACCCGGCAGGACGGTCCCTGGGTGCTGGGGCGCGGTTGGTTGCACAAGGTCGTGGCCGATGCGCTCCCCTTGAAGATCAAGGTGAATTCCGGCTTCAACGCCCGGTCGGTGCAGGCGCTCATCGAGGATTCCTCGGGGGCGATCTGGACCGGCAGTCGCGCCCGGGGCCTGCGCCGGCTAACCCTGCCGGATGAGGAGTCAAGCCTGGTGATCGGCGATCCCGAGGAAATCACCGCGCTGCTGGAGGACCGCGCCGGCAACATCTGGGTCGGGTCCAACGGCGGCGGCCTGCTGCGCGTGCGGCCCGCCGTGCTCAGGCATTTCGACCGGGAGGCTGGCTTGCTGGAGAGCCACACGCTCGGCGTCTGCGAGGACGACGCGGGCACGATCTGGATCGCCAACCGTGACGGCGGCTTGGCCTACATCAACGAGCAGGGCCGCACCCGCGTGCTCGACCCACTGCGGGTGCGGGAAACCTTCAGCGTGCGTTCGGTGACGCCGGCGCCCGGGGGCGGAGTCTGGGTCGCCACCTCGCACGGCTTGTTGCGGGCGACGAAGCAGGGCCTGGTGGCGGCGGACGATCCGGCCGCACCGCCAGCTCCGCCGCATTACGGGCAGATGCGGGTCAGCCTCACGGCGCGCAACGGTGATCTCTGGGTTGCCCTCGAGCCGAGCCGGCTCGGCTGTCTGCGCGACGGCCGCTGGCAGGTCTTCACCGAGGCGGACGGACTCGGCGAGGGCGTCATGCAGGCTCTGGCGGAGGACGAACGCGGTGCGCTCTGGGTTGGCACCGAATACGGCCGGCTTTACCGGCAGGACGGCGAGCGTTTCGCGGAGGTGGTGCATGCGGTGCCGGAGACCGCCGACGGCATCCAGGCGATCCACTTCGACGCGCGCGGGCGCGGCTGGCTCGGCACGGCCGGCGCCGGACTGCTGCGGCTGCACGACGCGGAGCCGCGTCCGCTGGGCGAGCGCCAAGACCTGCCCTCCGGCAGCATCACGCAGATCATCAGCGACGAGGAAGGCGACCTGTGGGTGGGTTCGCCCCAAGGCATCTTCCAGTTGCGCCGCGAGGAGTTGGACCGTTTTTTTGCCGGCGGCCTGACGCGCGTGCATGCCATGTTGCTGGGAGCCGACGAGGGTCTGGCCGAGATCAGTGGCACCAACGGTTACCAGCCCTCCGTCTGGGAAAGCCGCGACGGCCTGTTGTGGTTCGCCACGCGCGAGGGCGTGGTCGCCATTGACCCGAAGCGCGAAAAGGCCACCGACGATCCGCTGCCGGTGCGGATCGACACCGTCCGCGCGGATGGCGCCTTGGTGCCGGTCGGGGACCGGCTGCGGTTGCCCTCACGGGTGCGCACCGTGGAGGTGGATTATTCGGTGTTGTGTCTGACCACGCCGTCACGGGTGCGGGCCCAGGTGCGGTTGCGGGGTTACGATGACAGCTGGCAACCGGCCGACCTGCGGAGCCCGGTGCGCTACACCCGCCTGCCGCCGGGCGAATACCGCTTCGAGGTCCGGGCGCAGCTGGCCGGATCTCCGGGCACCCTGTCGCGGGCCGGCTTGCCGATCACGGTGGCGGCGGCCTGGTGGCAGACCCTGTGGTTCCGCACCGGCGCGGGCCTGCTGGTGCTGTTCGGGGGAATCCTCGCATCGCGCGCGTGGACCCACCGGCGCTTGCGGATGCAGCGGGAAGAACTGGAGCGGGCGACCACCTTGGAGCGCGAGCGGGACCGTATCGCGCGCAACATTCACGATGATCTGGGCTCGGGCCTCACGCGCATCAGCCTGCTCACCCAGACCGCTGAGGCCGGGGATGGCCGCGCCCAGCTCGACAAAATTTACCGCACGGTCAGTGACCTCACCCAGTCCATGGACGAGATCGTGTGGGCGGTGAACCCGAAGAACGACAACCTCGAGGGCTTCGCCAACTATCTCGTCGAATACGCGCAGGGTTTCCTGTCCGATGCCGGCCTCCGCTGCCGCGTCGAGGTGCCGGCCCTCCTGCCGGCGGGTTCGCTGCCGGCCCAGTTCCGGCATCATCTCTTCCTCAGTTGCAAGGAGGCGCTCAACAATGTGGCCAAGCACGCGCAGGCGACCGAGGTTGCCGTGCAGCTCCGGGTTGAGGGCGGCTGTCTCCTGCTGAGCGTGGTGGACAACGGCCGCGGCTTCGTCGAGACCGCGGCCCCCGCCGCCCCGGGCCCTTCCGGGGGCCGCAACGGACTGGCGAACCTGCGGTCCCGTCTTGCGGAACTCGGTGGCACCTGTGAAGTGGTCTCTTCGGCGAACGGCACCACCGTGACCTTCTCCGCTCCCTTGCCCACTTTCCCCCAGCCGTCATGAGCCTGCGTGTTTCCATCGTCGATGATGACGAGCCCATCAGCCGCATCCTGGCGGACCTGATCCGCGAGTCGCCGAACCTCGAGCTCGTCAGCGCCTACAACGACAGCGAGGTCGCGCTGCAGAAGCTGCCCGCCGACCGGCCCGACGTGGTGCTGATGGACATCAACATGCCCGTGCTGAACGGCATCGAGTGCGTGCGCCGGCTCAAGCCTGCGCTGCCCGGCACGCAGTTCCTGATGCTCACGGTCTATGCCGATGCCGACCACATCTTCGCCGCGCTCGCGGCCGGGGCGACCGGCTACCTGCTGAAGGGCACCAACCGCACGCAGCTGCTCGACGGCATCCGCCAGATTGCCGAGGGCGGCTCGCCGATGAGCGCGGGCATCGCGCGCAAGGTCGTGCAGTCGTTCTCCCGCACCGAGGCCGAGCGGCCGGACCTGCAGACGCTCTCGCCACGCGAGCGTTCGGTGCTGGACCTGCTCGCCAAGGGCTACCTCTACAAGGAAATCGCCGAGTCACTCAGCCTGAGCGTGACGACCGTGGACACCTATGTGCGCCGGGTTTACGACAAGCTGCACGTGAACTCCCGCTCGCAGGCGATCGCGAAGTATCTGAAGGGGTGAGCATGTAGGGCGGGGTCTCCGACGGAGGCTTGGCGGAGATGGCGGAGCAACCCCGCCTCGAACGTGTTGCCGCCAGCTATGACAGGCGGAGTTCGGAGACCCCGCCCTACAACGCAAGAGAGGCGATCGCGGGAAAATTCAATCAGCGCTTCGCGCCCGGTGCGAAGAGCCGGTCGGTGCCTTCCACGAGGCGGTGGTCCTGCCAGGTGGATTCGGAGCGGAGGGAGCCATCGCTCCACCAGGTGCGCCAGACGCTCGTGCCGTCGGGGCGGTGGTCCCATTCGGATTCCTTGGCGCCGGTCGGGGACCAATACGTTTCACGCCCGGTCTTCACGCCGAGGCGGTAGTCGGCTTCGCGCTGCCTGGCGCCGCCGGGATAAAACCACGTCTCCTTGCCGTGCAGCAGCACGCGGCCGTCGTCGGCGCGGCCGCTGCTCCAGGTGAGGCGCGGTGAGCCGTCGGGGAAGTTTTCGCGGTGCTCCGTGACGCCGGTGATCGCGGTGGCGTGGCTGTGATTCATCGCGGGATCATCATCGGCAAAGGTTTCGTCGCTGAGGATCCACGCTTCGTTGAGCTCGTAGTGCAGGCCGGGGTGGTTGCTTGAGGTGACGAGGTGGATGAGGCCGTTCGGGGCCTGGCGCGCGACGGAGTAGCCGATGCTCGGGGCCTGGCGCTTTACCGAGTAGTTGCCGGGCAACTTCTTGATACGCCAGGTCTCGCCGTCGTCGTCGGAGAGCGCGACGTAGGAGCCTTCCTCCTTGATGGAGGCGGCCTTCTCGATGCGTTTCGACGGGTAGAAGTCACCGGTCATGAACAACCGGCCGCTGGCGAGGCGGAGGACGGAGGGACGCTGGCCGCTGCTGAGCGCGGAGAAGGGAGTCGTGCCCATCGTGTAGGTGCGGCCGCCGTCGGCGCTGATGGCCTTGGGCATGAACCCCTCGAGGTGGGAGTTCTTGCCGCCCATGCCGAGGATGCGGCCGTCCTTGAGCAGGACGAAGCTCGTGTGCCGGCCGAAGGTGCGGCCGAGCGTGTCGTGCCAGGTGGCGCCGTTGTCATCGGTGGCCCAGAGCAGGGATTGCGAGCCGAGCGGACCGCCGCCGTCTGCGTCCGCGGCAAGGTAGAGCGTGCCCTTGCGGTCGCGCACCATCGTGTTGATGGGCTGGGCGCGATCGAGATCGGGGCCCAGTGGGCCGGTGATGCGCGGGTAGGAGACCGGCGACCAGGTCGCGCCGAAGTCCGCCGAGGTCATGGACTGGAAGGGAAACGCACCCTCGAGCTGCGGGTTGCCCCAGAAGAGGCGCAGCGTGTTGCCTTCGGACCAAAGGAGGGGCGCATGGTCGTTGGCACCGGCTGTGTCGGTGAACGGGCTGGGCCAGTCCCACTCGTCGGCACCGTAGCGCAGGCGCGCGGCGATGAGCGTGACTTCGGGTTCATATTCCCAATCGGAAGAGTAGATCACGAGCAGGGTGTCGCCATTGGGCAGCACCTCGAAGCCGGGGCTGTGGTTGTGGTGGCGGAACGACGGGTGCAGGCCGGCGCGGTGCTCTTTCACGAAATTCATCGGACCCTCGAGCGGCATCGGCAAGTGCGGGCGTCGGCGGAAATACGGTTTCGTCGCGACCGGCCCGAGCGTGGCGTCGGCGGTGGTCTGTTTCACGCCCTGCATGGCATAGGGCGTGACATAGGGTTTGGGCGCGGTCGTGACCGGAGGGGCGAGCACGATGCGGAAGCCAATGCGGTGGACGCCGTAGTTCTGGGGATTGGGCGCAGAGCCGCCGTTCGGCCCGAAGTCCGGCGCGATGGCGGCGCGGTTGGAGGGACGAAGGTAGTCGGCCGGCTTGAACTTGTCGTCGCGGTCGAGGTAGCCGCCGCGGACGACCTTGGTCGGGCCGGACGCATGCCCACTGGGGTTGCGTTCGGGCGCGAGCCCGTATTCGCCGAACCAGTCGGCGCACCACTCGACGGGGCCGGTGAGGAGATTGCGCAGGCCCCAGGGGTTGGCGTCGTCGGCTTTTGTTTCCCACGCGGCGCCATCTGCGCGGCCGGCGCGGGCGGCATATTCCCACTCGGCCTCGGTGGGCAGGCGGTAGGACTTGCCCTCCTTTTTACTCAGCCAGGCGCAGAACGCCACGGCGTCATGCCAGCTCACGCCGGCGGCGAAGGGTGCGTAGGCGGGGTTGAGCGGCGCGTCGGGTTTGAACTGGCGGAATTGCTGCGCGGTTACCTCGGTTTCGCTCATGAGGAACGGCGTGGAGATCGTCACGCGGTGCACCGGTTGCTCGTCCCAATTGGCGGGCTTGGCGGTCGAGCCCATGACGAATTCACCCGGACTGATGGGCAGGAGCTTCTGGCCGAGGGAGTTGGTGAACGACTCGGCGGCGCCGAGCGAGCCGGCGAGGAGAAAGGAAAGAGCGGCTAACGCCGGGCGGGGGTGCGTCGGGGTGGACATCATGCCAAGAGACGCCGCGCACGGGAATCGGTCACCACCGAATTTACGGGACATGACAAAGGGGTGGAATGGGCAGGGGGATGAGTGGAGGCTGGACTATCAGTCCCGCGAGGCAGGCGCGGCGTTCCCCAAACTGCTGGACTGATAGTCCCGCCTCCATCACCGACCGACCGGGGCGAGGGCGCCCCGGCTCCATTCCAAACCAGCCCGCGCGGCTTGCCAGCCATAGGCTTTGCGGCGGCTGGAGCGCGGGCTCCACCTGTAGGGGCGTGGCTGGTCCACGCCCGCGGGCGTCGGCCCGCCCGGAGGTCGGGCCCTACCGGCTCACTTACCCTTGTTCGCGAAGGCGCGGTGGAGTTTGGCCCACTCGAGGGTGCCGACGTAGGCCTCGGCCTTCACCTTGTGGCGCTTGAAGATGGCCACGATTTCTTTGTCGGCGTCGGTGAGCAGGGCGTCTTCACGGGCGCGGTTAAGGCGGTCGAAGATCACCTTCTTCTGCTCATCGTTCAGGTCGGGGGCGATTTCGAGGAAGGCGTTGTAGGTGCGCTTCAGGCCGGGGCTGCGGCTCCAGTTTTCCTTGAAGGCGTCCACCTGCTCCGGCGTGAGGTCGGCGGCGAGCTTGGCGATAAAGGCGTCGCGGGCGGGGCGAAGCGAGGCATAGACGTCGTCGATCTGGTAGGCGATGACCTCGGCGGGGAATTCGTCCTTGGGCACGACGGCGCGGGCGGCGTTCCACTTGGCCCACAGTTCCTTGAGCTGCGGATCGTGCTGCTCGTGCCAGGCCCAGAGCGTGACGAACCAGTCGCTGAGC
>CBINOW010000013.1:0-52009 GCA_966252395.1 uncultured Oleiharenicola sp.
CCCCTACCATCCGGTCCGGTAATTTTACCTTTGAGCGCAGAATGGTATGATAGTCCCGCCTCCAGTTGCGGAAATAATATGGGCGGGATCAGCGATCCCGCCCTACAAAAAAGAAGCGGCCCAGCTGGAGCTGGGCCCTCCAGCGGTTAGCGCATGCGCGCGAAGGTTTTCGAGAGGAGGTCGAGGTCGCTCGCGTTCTTGGTCTTCTCGCGAGTGGTGGCGATGAGCTTCTGCTCGAGGGCGTTCTTGGTCGGACGCGCCTTGTTCTCGTAGAAAATGCCGAACTTGCCGGGCCAGGCCTCGGAGGCGAGCTGGTAGGCCGCGATTTCGTCGGACGGGTCGTGGCGGGCGGTATCCTCGGGGGTGCCGTCGTTCTTCTTGAGCTCGATGGTCTGCCAGGCGCCGCCCTTGCGGGGGTTGGCGGCATCGAAGGCACCCTCGAAGAACTCCACGCACTCGGAGAGGATCTCGACCACGGAGAAACCGTCGTGCAACGCGGCCTTGTGCATCATCTCGACCATGTGGTTGACCTGCGTGGCGTGTGAACGGGCGATGAAGGTGGCGCCGCTGTTGAGCAGGGCGCGCATCGGGTTGATCGGCTGGTCAATCGCGCCCCAGGGGTCGGTCTTGGACTTGAAGCCCAGCGGGGAGGTGGGCGAGGTCTGCTTCTTCGTCAAGCCATAGACGGAGTTGTCCATGATGACGTAAGTGATGCGGACGTTCTTGCGGGCGGTGTGGACGAGGTGGTTGCCGCCGATCGAGAAGCCGTCGCCGTCGCCGCCGAACACGAAGACGTGCAGGTCATCGCGGCCGAGGGAGATTCCCGCCGCGAAGGGCAGGGCGCGACCGTGGATGTAGTGGCCGCCGTGAGTGTTGACGAAGTAGGGGAAGCGCGACGAACAGCCGATGCCGGCGAAGGTCACGATCTTCTCCTGCGGGTAGTTGAGCTTCTCGAGGACCTTGTAGAACGAGGCCAGCACGGCGAAGTCGCCGCAGCCGGGGCACCACGTCGGGTGGTCGGCGGTGAGGACTTTCTTCGTGAGGGGAGCGCGGGTGCCGTCGGGGTTGATCGCAACGGGGGCGGCGGGAGCGGGGGAGGACATGAGATTTTCGATTTAAGAGTTACGAATTACGATTTTGCCGGACTCAGGCGCGGGGCGTCACGGCGAGGATGCTCTGTTTGCGCATGCCGATGGTGGAGTCGGGCAGGTCGATCTTCTTGGCGACGCGCTCGACGATCTCGCTGACCTTCCAGGTGAGGCCGTCGGTCTTGGTAATGCTGCTGATGGCCGGATTGGCGAAGCAGCCGCGCAGGAGCGTGGCGAGCTGGCCGTAGCCGTAGAGACCCTCGTCGTTGATCTCGACCACGAGGATGTGCTTGTAGCGGGCGAACACCTTGTCGAGGCCGGGGGCCAGCGGGTGGAGGTGGCGCATCTGCATGTGCGCGGCCTTGACGCCGGCGTGGCGCAGGCGGCCCATGGCCTCGCGGATCGGACCGTAGGTGCAACCCCAGCCGATGAGGAGCACGTCGCCGGATTCGTCGCCGGCGAGTTCGGGAGTGGGCAGGGAGTTGGCGACGGCCTTGATCTTCTCGCGGCGCTTCTCGGTCATCTTCGTGTGCAACGCCGGGCTGGCCGTGGGATGGCCGTGCTCGTCGTGCTCGAGACCGGTGACCGTCGGATATTTGCCCGAGGTCATGATCGAGCCCGGGGGCGCGTGGCGGGTCATGCCGCCGAGCGGGTAGGGTTTGAACTCCGGCGGGCGCGGGGTGGTGTCGGGCTTCACGTCCACCATGAGCTTCTTCAGGTCGGGTTCCTCGAAGGCCTCGATGCGGGTGGCGATGGCCTGGTCGGTGAGAATGATGACCGGCGTGCTGAAGTCGCGGGCGATGCGACCAGCCTCGAGGGCGAGGTAGAAGCAGTCCTCGACGTTCTTCGGCGCGAGCACGACGCGCGGGGCGTCGCCGTGCGAGCCGTAGATGGCCTGCATCAGGTCGCTCTGCTCGATGTTGGTCGGCAGTCCGGTGGACGGGCCGCCGCGCTGCACGTTGATCACGATGAGCGGAAGCTCGGCCATGGTGGCCCAGCCGAGGGCTTCCATCTTGAGCGAGAGACCCGGGCCGGAGCTGCCGGTGATGGACAGGTGGCCGCCGTAGGCGAAGCCGAGCGCGGTGGAGACCGCGGCGATCTCGTCCTCGCACTGCACGAAGATGCCGCCGTATTTCGGCAGCTCGGTGCGGAGGGTTTCCATGATCGAGGACCACGGCGTGATCGGGTAACCCGCGCCGTAGCGGACGCCGGCGGCGAGCAGGCCGTAGGCGAGCACGGAGTTGCCGTCGCCGGTGACCTGCGGGCGCGCGCCCGGGGCGGCGCCGACGGATTTTTCGAGGCGGTAGAGGCAGTTGCGCAGGCTCTCGGCGGGGTAGGCGTAACCGGCATCGAAAGCCAGCATGGCGTTGCGCACGATGTCCTCGTTCTTGCCGGCGAAGCGCTCCTTGATGAGCTGCGCGAGCTTCGGCACGTCGAGGTCGAACATGCGGGCGAGCAGGCCGAGCACGTAGATGTTTTTGCCCTTCTCCTTCGAGTTGCCGCCGACGGCTTCGACCGTGGCGCTGGTGAACGGCACGCCAACGGCGGTGACCGTGCGGTCATCGGGGTCGGGCTTCACGTGGTCGGAGTCGTAGAGCAGCACGCCGCCCGGGCGGAGCGAGGCGCGGTGGCTGTCGTAGCTGTGCTGGTAGAAGGCCACCAGCACGTCGGCGCGGTCGCCGGCCGACAGGATGTCGCCGGAGCCCATGCGGACTTGGAAGATGGACGGACCGCCCGAGATGGTGGACGGGATCGTCATGTAGGTCATCACGTCCTGATCGGACCGGCCGGCGAGGCGGGCGAGGAAGCCGCCGACGGCCTGGATGCCGTCCTGCGAATTGCCGGCGAGGCGGATGACTACATCGGGAATGGTGGTGGCGGACGACGCAGAAGCGTCGGTCGCCGCGGGGGAGTTCGGGCTGACCATGATAGGGGGTAGGAAAGTGCTTAGGCTAAACCCGGAAGGGCGTTTCGTAAAGAGCGGGTTGGCAGGCGGAGCGTCCGAAGGATTTCCCTATTAGGACGCGCAGCGCCTTGGGGCCGGGCGGATTTGGGTGCCTAATGGGAGAGGCAAGGGGTGCGGAGGGTGTAGGGCGGGGTCTCCGAACCCGCCTTCGTTCGATCATGTTTTCGTGTTCGAGGCGGGGTTCGGAGACCCCGCCCTACAGCCAAACCAGCCCGCGCGGAGCGCGGACCCTCCCACTCATTCCCAGCCGATCGGGCGGCCCTTGTTCTGTTCTTTGAGCCACTCCAGCAGCGGGGCGTAATACTCGATCATGGCGCGGGTGCTCAGGTCCTCGCCGGTGGCTTCCTTGAGGACCTTGCGCCAGTCCTCGGTCTGGCCCTTTTCCATCACGCTGCGCAGGAAATCGCCGACTTCCTTGTTGCCGGCGTAATTGCAGCTCTGTGGGGGCTGCTTGAGGATCTTGCGCGCGATGTGGTCGTGGAGCTGGTGCTTGAAGACCTGGGCGATGGCGTAGGTGTAGTAGTAGGCGGGCGTGTCGTTGATGTGGGTCTTCGTCGCGGCGTCGCACCACTCCTCGCCGCGCTCGACCGGGGGCTCGATGCCTTGGAATTCGCGCACGTAGTGCCACCAGCGGGCGTTCCACTGGTCGGCGGGCAGGTTCTTCGCGTAGATGTCGGCTTCCCAGTGGGCCATCACGCCGGAGGCCCAGTAGATGAACGGGATGCCGGGCGTCATCGCGTTGTTGAGCAGAAACGCGTTGTCGTCGGCCTTGAAGTCCGCGGGCAGCACGCCGAGCGACTTGAGGTAGGGCACCTGCGCGGCGGCCAGCGCGGTGAGTTCGCCGAAGCCCTCGTGAAAGGCCGGGTTGGCGCCGTCGCGCAGCAGCACGGGCACCTCGGGCCGCGTGTAGGCCATGAAGTAGTAGATGTGGCCGAATTCGTGGTGGTTGGTGTTGAACCACCACGGCGTGGCCTCGATGCTCTGGAGCGAGCGCAGGTCGTTTTCGTAATTCATGTGCCAGGCCGAGGCGTGGGTGTTCTTCTTGCGCGGCGAGCCGGCGGGCACGTTGTAGAGGTCGGATTTTTCCCAGAACGACTTCGGCAGCGCCGGGAAACCGAGGCCCACGTAGAACTTCTCCGAGGACTGCGCGACCCACTCGGGCGTGAATTTCTTGAAGTAGGGCGCGAGGTCGGCGCCGTCGGCGAGGCCCTCCCACTCCTGCGCCCAGCGGTTGTTGATCCAGTGGGCGGGGATGCGTTTCGGCACGGGTTGGCCGTAGCGCTCGGCGAGCTTGTATTTCACCCAGGTGTGTAACTGGAGGTAGAGCGGACGCAGCACCTGCATGAAATCTTCGTTTAGTTTCAGCATCTCGTCGGTCGTCATGCCGTAGCTGGCGACCTGCAGCGCGAAGTAGTCCGAGTAACCCATCTCGCGGGCCACGCCGTTGCGCAGGTCGCGAAGCTGGATGAGACCCTCGCGGAGCGCCTTGCCCGATTCCTTCGAGGCGAGCCAGACGGCGAGACGCTTGTCGAGGGGCGTGTCGTTCGACTGAAGCAGGTTGTCGATTTCGTTCACCGTGATCGGCTTTCCATCGAGCTTGAACTCGAAGCCGTTGAGCGTGGAGGCCTGCTTGGTCTCGGCCTCGATCCGGGCGCGCGTGAGCTCCGGTTTGGTCATGGGCTGCTCGGCGGCGAGGAGCAGTAGCTTTTCGAGCTGGCGGACGGTGAGGTCGTTCAATTCGTGGCGGCGGAGCAGGAGCGTCTTCGTCTCGTCGATCAGCGCCGGGTTGCCCATGAACGCCGCATTCGCCTTGCCGGCGGTCTCGGCCGCGGCGTCGTGCACCGGGCTGACATCGGTCGAGGCCGCCCACTGGGCCTCCGCCTCGACGTAGTAGAGGGCCTGGTAGGAGGCGTTGACGAGCGCGAGGAAACGGTCGGCGCGCTCCTGCGTGGGATTGCGGTCCGCCGCCAGGGCGACGGTGCCAATGAACAGCGCCGCCAACGCAGCGCCACGGAACAACGGGGAGTTAATCATGCCCGTGTCATAAGGGTCGTGTTCGTCCCGCCAACCAAGAAACGACGAACGCCCCGGGCTCAGGGCCGCGTCGTTCCCAGGAGCGGGCCCTGCTCGCGGTGCTCTTCGTCGGTATGGAGCTGGGCCCGGGCAGCGAGGATGTCGGCGCGGCCGAGGTAGCCTACGATCCGGCCGGCGTCGGACCGGGCGACAACCGCCAGCCGGCCGATGTTGCGCTTCAGCATGAGCGCGATCGCGTCGTGCAGGGTCGTGTCGGGATTGACCGTCACGACCTCGGTGGTGGCCGCTGCCAGGACAGTCATGTCCGGCGGCGCTTCGGGCCGCAGGGCGCGGAGCAGGTCACTGCGGGTGAGGATGCCGGCGAGGCGGCCGGCGTCATCGACGACGAGCGTGCCGCGCCGGGCCGTGAGAGTCGGATCACCGGCGGCGAGGCGCCGGTTGAATTCCTGCACGGGCGTGTCCGCGGTGATCACGGGCGGCTGCGCATCCATCACCTCGGCGACGCGCACGCGCTCGAACACATCCACGCTGTATTCGCGGGCGATGTGCTGGCCGCGGCGCGCCAGTTTCTCGGTAAGGATCGAACGGCGCAACAGCAGCACGGTGACGGCCAGCGCCGCCACGCTGCCGATGAGCAGGGCGGGGAGCGCGTTGAAGTCGTGGGTCAGCTCCAGCAGGAACACCATGCCGGTGAGCGGAGAGCGCATCGTCCCGCCCATCATCGCCGCCATGCCGACCATGGCCCAGAGGCCGGGATCACCCACGTGGAGAGCGAGGCCGAGCAGGGCGCCGATGCTGCCGCCCATCATGAGCAGCGGGGCGAGCACGCCGCCCGAGGTGCCTGAGCCGAGGGCGATGGACCAGACCAGGCTCTTGGCCAGCAACAGGCTCAGCAGCGCGCCGACGAGCAGATGACCCTGCAGCAGGCCCTCGATTGTTTCATAGCCCACGCCGAGCACGCGCGAATCCGCCAGGCCGCCGAGACCGATGGCGAGGCCGCCGAGGGCCGGCCACCACATCCAGTGAAAGGGCAGGCGGCCGAACCAATCCTCCCACGCATAAACCAGCGCAGTCAGCAGACCCGAGCCCAGCCCGGCACTCACGCCCACCACGGCGGCCACCGCCAGTTCCGTCGGACCGAGCGCGGCATGCGGCAGGACGGCGAAGATCGGCCCCGCGCCGAGCAGCGGCACGCGCACCAGCGAGGCGACGACGGCGGCCACCGTCACGGGAATGAAGCTGCGCGGCTTCCATTCAAAGAGGAGGAGTTCCACGGCGAGGAGCACGGCGGCGACCGGTGTGGCGAACACCGCGGACATGCCGGCGGCCGCGCCGGCCACGAGCAGGGTCTTGCGTTCCGCGGAGCTGAGGTGGAACAGCTGGGCAAAGATCGAGCCAAAGGCGCCGCCGGTCATGATGATCGGGCCCTCGGCCCCGAAGGGCCCGCCGGTGCCGATGGAAATGGCCGAGGACACCGGCTTGAGGATCGCCACCTTGGGGTTGATCAGGCTGCGGCCGAGCAGGATCGCCTCGAGGGCCTCGGGGATGCCATGGCCGCGGATCTTCTCGGAACCATAGCGGGCCATCAGCCCGATGACGAGTCCGCCCAGCACGGGCACCGCAACGCCCCACCAGCCGAAGGCGTGGCCCTGCAGCTGCACCGGCTCGCTGGAGAGGCGCAGGAAGAACGCCGCATTGGTAAACACCGCGATGAGCCACAGCAGGGCCTTGGCGACGAAGGCGCCGATCACGCCGATGGGCAGGGCCAGCGCGCAGAGCAGCAGCATGCGCCGGTCGGTGCGGAAGTCGGCCAGACGGTCGGTGTGGGCGGGGGCGGTCGGAAGGGAAGGTGCGGCGGTCCGGTTCATGGGTGGAACGGGAAAACATATCGCGACACGATATAATGCAATGAGATTGTCAGCCGGCGGCCGGCCGGCTTGGCTGGCCGGGTGTCCACCCCGCTCACCAAGCGCCACTACGAACTCCTGGCCCACCTGCGCCATACCCTGCGTGGATTCCTGCGCTTCAGCGGCGAGGCCGCGACCCAGGTGGGGCTGACACCCCAGCAGCACCAGGCGTTGCTGGCCATCAAGGGCTTCCCGGACCGGGACCGCGTGTCCATCGGCGAGTTGGCGGAACGCCTGCACTTGAAGCACCACAGTGCCGTCGGGCTCTTGGACCGGCTGGCCGCCCGCCAGCTGGTGCGTCGCGTGTCGGCGAAGGTGGACCGGCGCCGGGTCGAAATCACCCTGACCGCCCGCGGCGAAACCCTGCTGCGGCGCCTCTCGCAAGTCCACCTTGAGGAACTCCGTCAGCGCGGACCGGAGCTCCGCCGGGTGCTGGCGTCGCTGAGCGATTGAGCGGGCGCGGGCGGTTGGCCCGGCTACACCTTCGTCGGCGTCACGCGCTGGCCGGCTTTGATGCGGTCGCCGGGGTAGAGGATGACCTCGTCGCCTTCCTGAAGGCCGCCGGTGATCTGGATTTCGCCGCCGCCGGATTTGCCAGCCTCGACGGGCACGAGCTCGGCCTTGCCGCCGCGCACGACGTAGGCGGCCCAGGCGTTGCCCTGGCGGAACAAGCCCGACACCGGCAGCTTGAGCGCGCGGTCGCTTTCCCAGGTGATGACGCGGGCCTCGACGCGGAAGTTGTCGCCGAGCGAACGCCACGCTTCGCGCGGGCTGGTGATGTCCACGACGACGTTCACGCGCTGCTCCTCGACGCCAAGGGCGGAATATTTGGTGAACGCGGCCGGCTCGACAAGGCGCACGCGGCCCTCAAGCGCGGTCGGGCCGCCCCATTGCTCGAGCGAGACCGGCGCGCCGGCGGCGATGGCGGCACCGTCCCGCGAGAGCATCTCGACCACGACCTCCAAGTCGGCGGGATCGCCGATCTCCAGCAAGGGCGTGCCCTGCGCCACGGCGCGGGCGCTTTCCTGGAAGACGTGGAGGATGCGGCCGGTGGCGTTGGCGCGGACTTCGATGGGTTGGGGCGCTCCTTGCTCGTTCGCGGCCCGCAGGGACGCGGGCCCTGCGGCGGAGGCGGATAATTCGGCTTCGGCGGAGCGCAGGGCGCCCTCGGCGGCGACGACGTCGCGGGCGGCGGTGGTCTCGCGGGCCTGGGCGCTTTCGAGTTCCTGCGGGGAGATGGTCTTGGCGGCGAACATCTGCTCGATGCGGCGGAGTTCGCTGCGGGCGAGTTCGTGCGCGGTGCGGCTTTTCTCCACCTGCACGCGCGCGGTGTCGCGGCGCGCCTCGGCGAGGGCGCGGGTGCGTTCGTCGAGCGGTGAGGCGGGCAGGGGATCGATGACGGCGACGACCGTGACGCCGGCCTCAACCTCCGCCCCGGGCTTGAAGGCAATGCGGCGGAGCTGTCCGCTCACGGGCGCGGCGACGACGTAGCGCTGCTTGATGCGGGTCTTGCCCTCCTCGCTGACGGTCGCGCGCAGCGGCCCGGCGACGACGCGCGCCGTCTCGACCGGCACGGGCTGCGGGCGCAGGCCGAGGACGACAAGCGCGGCAAAAACCGCGCCGAGCGCGTAGGGAATCCAGCGGAAGGGTTTGGGCTTGGAGGCGATGGCCATGGGAAAGAGATTAACCACTAAGGCACACTAAGGAGACACTAATGATAGAAAATTTGGATTAGTGGAAAATCAGTGAAAATTAGTGGTTCAAAAATGACTTGGCTCACTCCGGGGCCTTGAGTGCCCCGATGAGGTCGAGGTGCCTGAGTTTGCGGAGGACGACCAGCGCCGAGAGCGTCGAGGCGATGGCCACGACGATCAGGGCGAAGGTGTAGCTGTAGGGCGTGAACACGAGCGGGAGGCGCACGGTTTCGGTGTTCACTGACGAGATGATCGCCGCCGAGATGCCCGTGCCGAGGACGAGGCCGAGCGGCAGGGCCAGCAACGCGAGGATGGTCAGTTCGATCACGATGACCGCGCCGACCTCGCGCTGCGTCATGCCCACGACGCGCAGCGTGGCCAGTTCGCGAGCGCGCTCGGCAAGGGAGATGCGGGCGTTGTTGTAGATCACGCCGAAGGCCACGATCACGGCCATGCTCAGGTAGAGCGTGGTGAGCATGCCCATCATCTGCGCCGTGGTCTGGCGGAAACTCTGCCGCATGGACTCCTTGACCGAGATCCAGCTGATGCGCGGCACTTCCTTGATGGCGCGGAGGAATTCCGCGCGCCGGGCCATGTCGATCGTGAAGCTGGCGCCGGTGATGATGTCGCCCTCGCCGAGGAAATGGTTGATCGCTTCGCGGTCCATGTAGGCGGCGATGCCGGTGAAGTCGTCGGCCAGGCCGATGAGGCGCACCGGCCGCACGGGCCGCTTGCCCATGAGCCCCTCCAGCACGAGCTCGTCGCCCACGCGCGCCCCGAGCACCTCGGCCAGCTTGGCGGAAACGATCAAGCCGTCGCCCGCGGGTGTGATTTCCAGTCCGTCGTGGTCCACGGCGCGGCTGTGCAGGGAACCGGTGTCGAGGCTGCGCAGGCCGATCTGGCGGTCCCGGCCCTGGAAATGAATCCGCACCGCCGTCGAGCGCATCGGTTCGACGTGCATCACGCCGGGCAGTCGCTCCAGTTCGTGCAGGGTGCGCACGGAGGCCGGCTCGGAGAAGCCGAGGTTGAGATCCTGCCGCTGCACGACGTCCCACTGCTGGTCGAGGATGTTGGCGATGCCGGCCTTGAGCGTGTTGGGCAAAATCAGCAGGGCGGTGGCGAGGGAGAGCCCCGCGATGGTGAACAGCGCCTGCACGGGCCGGCGCTCGAGGTTGCGCAGGGCGATGCGGAAAGAGTGCGAGAACCAGCGGCCGAGGCCGAAGCGCTCGATGAAGGCCGGGCGGAAATTCGCCGGCGGTTCAGGGCGCATGGCCTCGGCGGGCGGGAGTTTCGCGGCCTTGCGCACGGAGCCGAGCACGCCGGCGACCACGGCGATGAGTCCCACGCCAAACGCGATGACCACGGCGCGCTGATCCACGCGGAAAGCGAGCTCCGGAAACCGGAAGAACAGGTCGTAGAGCCTAACCATCCAGCGGCCGAGGATCACTCCGGCGATGCCGCCAAGAATCGTGCCGCTGGTGCCGATCACGGCGGCGAACTTCAGGTAGTGGCGTGTGATCTCTCCGTTGCTGAAGCCGAAGGCCTTGAGGATGGCGATCTGCTCGCGTTGCAGCGCGAGCAGGCGCGACAGCACGGCGTTGGTCATGAACGCCGCCACGCCGAGGAAGATCGTGGGAAAGCCGATGGAGAGGATCGTGAGCACCCGGATCTCGTCGCTCACGCGGATGTGCGAGGGATGGTCCTTGCGGCTGTAGGTGCCGGCGCCGCCGAAGGGCTTGAGCAGGTCGTCGGCCGCTGCGATGACGGGCGCGGGATCGGCGCCGGGGGCGAGTTTCAGGGAGAAATGGTTGAACGCACCGTAGAGGTCCCACGCGGTCGCGACCTCCTTGTAGGGCATCCAGAAGATGCCGTAGGTGCGGTTGTCGGGCAGCGCGGCGCCGGGGCGCGATTCGAAGATGTATTCGGGCGACAACACGATGCCGGCGATGCGGAAATCCTGGCGCCGGCCGTTCATGATGAGTGCGAGCGTGTCGCCGGGTTCGAGGCGGTTGGCCTCGGCGAAGGCTTCGCCCACGAGCAGTTCGCGGCGCGAGCCGGGCGTGAGCCATCGACCGCGGCGCAGGAAGAGGCGGTTCAGCTCGGATTCGCCGAAATCCGGCAGCGAGCGCACCAGGCCGCTGGCGGGTTCGTCGAGGCCGGGCAGGTCGAGCGTGACCTGGCCGGCGATGTCGGTCTGCACGCCGGCCACGCCGGGGAGCGCGGCGAGGCGGTCGGCGATGTAATTCGGCGCGCGTTTGAGCGTGCCGAAGACGTCGGCGAAGCGGTTGTGCTCGTAATAGTCCGCGCGTGTGCCGTCGAGCGACGCGATCAGGCTGCGCGTGGTGATCATCATCGCCAGCCCGCAGGCCATCACGATCGACACGGCGGCGACCTGGCCCTTCAGGCGCGTCAGGTCGCGGAGCAGCTTGCGGTCGAGGCGGGGAAGCATGGCTAGAAAATCCCAAACGCCAAAGCGCCAAAGGCCAAAGAAACCTCGAAACAGCCAAAGCGGCCGAGGTCCGAAGGGTTAGCCCGGGAGCTGGGATTTGTTTGGCGTCTGGACATTGGCATTTGGGCTTTGCGCTGCGCTACCAGCGCAGCGTCGCGGGTGCCACCCGAGTCTGGTTGCGGTGTTCCGAAAGCACCTTGCCGTCCATGAAACGGATGACGCGGTCGGCCATGTCGGCCATGACGGCGTTGTGGGTGATGATGACGGTGAGCGTGCCGAGCTCGCGGTTCACGCGTTCGAGAGCTTCGAGGACGACGATGCCGGTCTTCACGTCGAGCGCGCCGGTGGGTTCGTCGCACAGGAGCACCTCGGGCCGCTTGGCGATGGCGCGGGCGATGGCCACGCGCTGTTGTTCGCCGCCGGAGAGCTGGGCCGGGAAATGATCCATCCGCGCGCCGAGGCCCACCATCTCCAGCGCTTCCTCGGGGGCGAGCGGGTGGTCGGCGATCTCGGTGATGAGGCCGACATTTTCGCGGGCGGTGAGGCTCGGGATGAGGTTGTAGAACTGGAAGATGAACCCCACGGCCTGCCGCCGGTAGAGCGTGAGTTGCTCTTCGCTGGCGTGGGTCAGGTCGGTGTCGCGGTAGCGTAGCGTGCCCGCGGTCGGGATATCGAGGCCGCCGAGCTGGTTGAGGAGCGTGGTCTTGCCCGAGCCGGACGGGCCGAGCAACACGACGAACTCGCCCGCGTTGAGGTCGAGGTCCACGCCGGCCAACGCGCGCACCTGCGCCGTGCCTTCGCCGTAGATCTTGGTCAGGCCGCGCACATGAAAGACCGGACGTCCGCCGGGGGTGGCCGGAGAGCGGGAATCGGAGACGAGGGCGGGATTCACGGCGGGAAGAGGCGGCCAAGCTAGGCAGGGGTGGGGCAGGTGCAACCTCCGTCAGGCTGGGAGGCGGGACTATCAGTCCCGCGGTGGGGGATTATCAGGGCGGGTGGTTTTCGGAGGGCCGAGCTCCCGCGAGGCCGGTGGCTGGCCAGTGGTAAACGGCCGCGCAGGAGCTTGGCCCTCCAGGCCTAATGAGGCGGGTGCGCTTTGCTTCGCGCCTGACAATCGGATTGTCGTCCGCCACGTGCGCCTTTGTGCTCCCGGGCATGAATCGGACCGACCGGCTCGTGGCGATGGTGTTGTTCCTGCAAGGCAGGCGCGTGGTGCGTGCCTCAGAGCTGGCGGAGCATTTCGAGGTGACCGAGCGCACGGTCTATCGCGACATCTCGGCCCTCGGCGAAGCGGGCGTGCCGATCGCGGGCGAGGCGGGCGTGGGCTACAGCCTGATGAAGGGCTACCAACTGCCGCCCGTGATGTTCACGGCGGAGGAGGCGAGCGCACTCTTCGTCGGCGGCGAAATGGTGAAGCAGTTCACCGACGCCTCGCTGCACGGCCCGATGGCCTCGGCGCTCGACAAGCTCCGCGCCGTGCTCCCGCGCGACCGGCAGGATCATGTGGAGAAACTCGTCAGCCGCACCATCGTGCGCGGACGTGGATCCCGCCAGGCGGCCGACGCCGCCAACCAGCGTTGGATGGTCACCGTCCAGCAGGCCGTGGTGTTGCGGCGCGTGCTCCGCATGGCCTACCGCGGCCTGGAACGCGAGGAGGAGACCCAACGCGACGTCGATCCGCTGGGCGTGGTGTTCTACGGCGGCGGCTGGTATCTCGTCGCGTGGTGCCGTCTGCGCAAGGGGCTGCGGCATTTCCGCGTGGACCGCATCCAGCGGTTGGAGCTGCTGCCGGTGACCTTCACCCCGCCCGAGGATTTCTCGCTGGCCGAGCACATGGAGCGTTCGGCCGCCGAGGGCCAGAGCGAGCCGGTGCGCATCTGGTTTCACCAGCACGCGCAGGAACGCGCCCAACGCGAGAGCTACGCCACGCTCATCGAGGAAAAGAAGCGCGACGGTGGTGCCGAGTTTACGCTCTATTCCTACTCGCTCGAATGGACCGCCTATTGGCTGTTGTCCTTCGGTGACCGCGCCGAGGCGGTGGCGCCGAAGAAGCTGCGTCAGCTCGTGAAGGCGGGCGCGGAAAAGATCGTGGCCAAGCACGGCTAGAACTGTAGGGCGGGGTCTCCGACGGAGGCTTGGCGGAGATGGCGAAGCAACCCCGCCTATTTGCGATAACGAAGCGCATTCGAGGCGGGGGTCGGAGACCCCGCCCTACAACTTTGAACCGCTCCTGACATAGGGCTGTCAGCGCGAGGTGGTAGGATGGGCGCAACCTCGAGCTCCCCATGATTCAAGTCACCGCCTTTGCCTTCACGGGTTACCCCGTCACCGACCTCGCCCGCGCCCGGGCTTTTTATGAACAGCTCCTCGGCCTCAAGCCGGCCACCGCCTGGGAGGGCGACGGCACGGGCTGGATTGAATACGAGGTGGGCGAGGGTTGCCTCGCGATCACCAACAGCTCCGGTGATGACTGGAAACCCTCGGCCAGCGGTCCGTGCCTGGCGCTCGAGGTCGCCGACTTTCCGGCCACCCTCGCGGCCCTTCGCGCCGCCGGCGTGAAATTCAAGGTCGAGCCAATGGAATTCCCGCCCTGCCACTTTGCCTCGGTGTTCGATCCCGATGGCAACCAGCTGATCATCCACCACCGCAAAGCCGCGTCCTGACGCCGGCCCGACTCTGTCTCCGCCATGCACCACCGTCTCCTCACGCTCACCCTCGCCGCGCCGCGCGCGACGGCTTTCAACTTCCTCGCTGACATCGAAAACCTCCCCGCCTGGACCGGCGGACTCTGCGAATGGGTGGAACTCCACCGCGAGGGCTGGTGGGCCTACACCGCCCTCGGCGAACTCGCCGTCGAGACCAAGGTGGACGACATCTCCGGGGAAATTGACCTGCGGCTGCGCCACGTCTCGGGCTGGCTGGCGGTCGTGGCGCTGCGCGTGCAGACCGACGGCGACGGGCGCGCGATCATCCGTGCGTCCTGCCGCCAGCCCGTCGGCATGGGCGACGAGGCCTACGACCAGTTGTTCGAGTCACTGCTCGACGGCCTGCGCAGTTTGGCCGCGCGGTTTCAATCGGAGCCGGTGGCGGCGTGAGGATATATCACCACGAAATACACAGAATACGCGGAAGCATTGGGTAGGGTCGTCGCTTGCGGCGACCTCGTTCGTGAGGTCGGGCCAAGGCCCGACCCTACAGGTGACACGAGGCGGCATTCGGAGATGCCGCCCTACAACAATCACTCCGACGGCTCGACCGTCACCTCGACGCGGAGAATCGGCGAATAACTGCCGGTGAAGACCCCGCGCGTGGGGCTCACGTCTGCGTAGTCGCGGCCGCGCGCGACAACGATATGACCGGCGGCGGGGAAACAGGCGTTGGTCGGATCGTAATCAACCCAGCCAATCTCGGGCACGAAGACCGAGACCCACGCGTGCATGGCGTCGGCGCCGCGCAGGCGCGGTTGGCCGGGCGGCGGATCGGTGAGCAGGTAGCCGCTCACGTAGGCGCCGGGCAGGCCGTGCTGGCGCACACAGCTCAAGAACAGGTGCGTGAAATCTTGGCAGACGCCGCGCTTCTTCGCCAGCGCTTCGGCCAGCGGCGTGCTTACGTCGGTCGCGGTGGGATCAAAGGTGAACTCCTCCGCGAAACGCCGGCCCAGTTCCTCGATCCACGTGAGCACGGGGATGGCCGGGTCGAGTCGGTCGGCGAGGGCCTTGGTGCCGGGCAGGAAAGGCACGAGGGCCGTCGGGCCGAGGTATTGCTCCAGCTGGAAACCTTCGCCGGTCGAGATGGCGTGGCGCACGCGCTCACGCGTTTCGACGAGGGAAGGACTCAGGCCGGCCAGCGGCAGCGCCGGAGCCTCGCGACGGACGACCGCGTGGCTCGTGATCGAGAGTTCGCGGTGCGGCTCGCGCACGGAGAAGTAGTGCCGCGTGTTGCCGAAGAAATCCTCGCGGGTTGAGAGATCGGGTGCCGCGGGGTGCAGCTCCAGCTGGAAGTCCAGGCACTCCTGCGTCGTCTCGGCCCGCGGACACAGCTGCAGCATCTGCCACGCCGCGCCGGCCGCCGCGGCGTGCTGATAGACGGTCTGGTGGGTGATGCGGTAGTGGGGCATCAGAGGGAGGAGTGAAAGTGTCGTGTATCCCGAGGTAGGGGCCGATCTCCGAGCGGCCCGTCGGTCGGTGGGCATGCTCTCGGCCCGCCCGGAGGTCGGGCCCTACCTTGGCTGGCCACTTCGGGGATTGTTCGATTCCTGCTCATCATCACCGGCCCTCCGCGTGGGAGAAATAGATGTGGCTCAGCTCGTCGCTCAGCGTGGCGAGGTGGCGCTGCTGGTCGCGGAAGAGCTGGGCGGCCTCACCGGGGTGCATGGCGAGGCGCGCGGCGTCGTTGAGGTGGATGCCGCCGAGCACGCGCACGGACTGGTGGCGCAACGCGGCGACAGCGCGCGGCGCGAGATCGACGGGAAGCGTGGCAAGGTGACGGTTGATTTCGTCGGCCTGGAAACGGAGGCTGCGTGGGTTGTCGGCGGAGATGACGAGCCAGTCAATGACCGCGCCGGAATCCACGGCGCCATGGTAGGCGTGGCGGTAGGTGAAGAGCGCATCAGCGAGGTGGAGCAACGTTTGCAGTCGGAATTCCGTCGGCGGTTTGCCGCCGGCCTCGGCGTGAAGCAGGGCTTGCAGCAGGCCGAGCAACTGCTGGGCGCGCTCGAGGCGACGGCCTAGTTGGAGGAAGTGCCAGCCGGTGTCGTGCGGCATGGACTCGAGCGTGAGTCCCTCCAGCGCGGTGAGGTGCTGCCGGAGCCACGCGCAGGCGACGGTGTCGCCGGCCTTGCGGCGTTGGCGCAGGTGACGGATCATCTGCCACGCCTCGTGCGGCAGGCGGACTTTGAGCGTCTCCAGCAGGCGCACGAGGTTGGCCACGGTGGCCGTGAGGCTGGACGGGCGGGAGGAATCGTCGGCGGCCTTGCGCACGAGCGCGGCCAGTTGGTCAAGGTTGGCGTCCGCGCCGGCGGCCGGCAGGTCCTGCATGCGAAATAGCAACGCCAGCGTGTCGCGCGGCACGTCGGGGTCGAGCAGCGCGATCTCGTCGTGGAGCAGGGATTCGAGCTTTTCGAGGCGGCGGGCGAGGGCGCCGGCGCGCTCCAGGTAGCGGCCGAGCCAGAAGAAATTGTTCGCCGTGCGGCTCGGGGTGGCGGCCGGGTGGCGGAGCGTCTCGGCCGGGCGCGAGCTGAGCAACACCGGCGGGTCGTCGGGCAGGCCCTCGTGCAGGATCCAGGTGTCCTTCGACACGCTGCCCTGCTGGAGGGAGACGATCATGTCCTCGCCGCGTGGGTTGCAGCGGGTGAGACCGCCGGGCATCACGATGTAGTCGCCGTCGTGCCACGCGACGTAGAGGCGGGTGATGAACGGCATCGGCCGCAGCGCGCCCTCGTGCCAGCCGGGCGTGGTGCTGTGGAAGACGCGTTCCTGCGCGCACCACGCGGAGGGATTGGCGCGGATCTCGTCGGCGAGGGCATGGCGCGCGGCCTTGCCCATCCACGCGCCGTAGCGCGGCGCGGCCGAGCCCGGGGTGCGGAAGGTAGGTTTCACGACGAGGCTGGCGAGGTAGTCCAACACGTAGTCGCGCGGACCCTCCTGGCCGCACCACCAGGTGGCGGCGTGCGGCAGGAAGAGGTCCTCGCCGAGCACCTGTCGGCAGAGCGGCTGGAGGAACGCGAGCAGTGCCGGCGTCTCCAGCGCGCGGCAGCCCGGGGCGTTGGCCAGCGCGACGTGGCCCGAGTGGGCGGCGTGCAGCAGGCCGGGCACGCCGAGGAGGGAGGAGGCGTCGAGCTCGAGCGGGTCGCAATACACGGAGTCGAGCCGGCGCAGGACGACGTCCACCTGCTGGAGGCCGCCGACGGTGCGGAGGAAGACCTTGCGGCCGCGGGTCGTGAGGTCCTCGCCCTCGACCAGCGTGTAACCGAGGTAGTTGGCGAGGTAGGCCTGCTCGAAATAGGTTTCGTTGGCCGGGCCCGGCGAGAGCAGCACGATGCGCGGGTCGTCGCTGCAGGCCGCGAGGCTTTCGAGCGAGGCGCGGTAGTCGTGGAAGAAGTTGTAGAGCCGCCGGACCGGCGCGTGGTGGAAGACATCGGCCAGCGCCTGGCGCGTGATGATGCGGTTCTGCAGCGAGTAGCCGAGGCCGGAGGGCGCGTCGAGGCGGTCCTCGATCACCCACCAACGCCCGTCGTGCGAGCGCGCGATGTCCACGGCCAGCGTGTGAAGAAAGACCGGCGTGCGGCGGCTGAGGCCGGAGACGGGGCGCAGGAAGTGCGGGTTCTGCATCGCGACGGCGGCGGGCATCAGGCCGCCCTGCAGAAAACGCTGTTCGCCGTAGAGGTCGCGGAGCAGTTCGTTGAAGAGGTGGGCTCGCTGCTTCAGGCCGCGCGTGAGATCGGCCCACTCGCCGGCCCCGATGAGCTGAGGCAGCACGTCCAGCGGCCAGAGCTGGGCGCCGGCCCGCTCGCCGCGGTAGACGTTCATGTTCACGTCCTGCTCGACGATGGCGCGGTGGCCGGCCTCGTTGGCGGCGGCGAGGGCGGTCTGCGGGTTGCCGTGGAGGTGGCTGAAGAACTGCGCCCAGGCCGGCCGCAGGTGCCCGGCGGCGTCAACGCACTCGTCGAAGCGGCTGCCCTTGGGGGCGTAGCCGTGGAGCAGGGTGCGGGCGCTGGAGCCGGGCGCGGACATGGGGAAAGTTTTCGAAAACGACAAGAGCAGGCAAGAGGGGAGATGGTTTAACCACTCATGGCACCACCTACCGGTGTTGCTACAAGGTCCGCTCCGCCTGATCGGCTCCGCAATTGGGTCGGAGGTGTCGGCTAATCGCCGACAGGGGGAATTGGCTTCTGGCATTCATGGCGGCGATAAGCCGCCCCCCGAAACCAAAACCGGAGCCGATTAGGCGAAGGGGTAAAACAAGCCGAGCCGTTAGGGGAGGCATTAGTGGTTAAAGAACGGATCGGTTCATGGATTCCGCAGATCCAGCGTGAACGGCAGTTCGCGTGAGCTGGCTGCGGGCGCGATCGGGCGCATGCTGCCGGGGGTGTGGCCCGTGGCGTGGAAGCGCGCGAGGCGGCGGCTCTCGGCTTCGTAGGAGTTGACCGGGAAGGTCTCGTAGCTGCGGCCGCCGGGGTGGGCGACGTGGTAGGTGCAACCGCCGAGCGAGCGCTTGTTCCAGGTGTCCACGAGGTCGAAGACCAGGGGCGCATGCGAGGGGATGGTCGGGTGCAGGCACTCGGGCGGCTGCCAGGCGCGGTAGCGCACGCCGGCCACGCCCTCGCCGTTCACGCCGGTGGGGTGGAGCGGCACGCGGTGGCCGTTGGCCGTGAGCACGAAGCGGTCGCCGGTGAGGCCGCTGGCCTTGACCTGCAGGCGCTCGAGCGAGCTGTCCACGTAGCGCACGGTGCCGCCGGCGCCGGGCTCCTCGCCGAGCACGTGCCACGGCTCGAGCGCGGCGCGCAGCTCGACGTGGATGTCGCGCACGTTGAACTCGCCGACGCGCGGAAAACGGAACTCGAAGTGCGGGTCGAACCAGTTCGCCTCGAAGGGCTGGCCGTCGAGGCGCAGGTCGCGGATGACGTCATTGAAGTCGGTGCGGTTGAAGTGCGGCAGCATCCAGCGGTCGTGGATGTCGGTGCCCCAGCGGACGAGGCCGTTGGTGTAGGGCTGCTTCCAGAACTTGGCGACGAGGCCGCGCAGCAGCAGGTGCTGGGCAAGGCTCATGCGCGCGTGGGGCGGCATCTCGAAAGCGCGCATCTCCACGAGGCCGAGGCGGCCGGTGGCGCTCTCGGGGGCGAAGAGCTTGTCGATGCTGAACTCGCTGCGGTGCGTGTTGCCCGTGGCGTCGGCGAGCAGGTGGCGGAAGAGCCGGTCCACCATCCAGGGCGGCACGTTCTTGAAGGTGCCCATCTGCCGGTCCATTTCCTTGAAGGCGACTTCCAGCTCGTAGAGCGCGTCGTTGCGCGCTTCGTCGATGCGCGGGGCCTGCGAGGTCGGCCCGATGAAGAGGCCGGAGAATAGCCAGCTCAGCGACGGGTGGTTCTGCCAGTAGGCGACGAGTGAGCGGAGCAGGTCGGGCCGGCGGAGGACGGGCGAGTCGCCGGGCGTCTCGCCGCCGATGAGGATGTGATTGCCGCCGCCCGTGCCGGAGTGCCGGCCGTCGAGCATGAACTTCTCGGTGCCGAGCCGCGTCTGGCGCGCTTCGTCGTAGAGCACGGTCGTGTGCTGCACGAGTTCGTCCCAGGTCTTGCTCGGGTGCAGGTTGACCTCGATGACGCCGGGGTCGGGGGTGACCGCGAGCTTGTTGATCCGGGGATCCTTCGGAGGAGCCTCGCCTTCAATGATGACGGGCACGCCCATCTCGGTGACGGTGGTCTCGATGCCGGCGATGAGGTCGAGGTAATCCTCGGTCGTGGTCACCGGCGGCATGAAGACATGGAGGCGGCCGTCGCGCGGCTGCACGCAGAGGGCAGTGCGGATGATCCACGGTGCGCTCTCGCCCTGCTGCGGGCGGCGCGTCGGGTCGGAGTCGGGCGGCGGGAGGAGCGGCAGCTCCTCGGCTTTTTGCGCGCGCTGGCCCGGGCCATAGCCGGCGGGCGTCGGAGGCTGCGCTCCGGCGAGCACGCGCTGGCCGGCGCGGAGAGCGGCGAGGCGGCGGAGATCGTAAGGCATTTCCTTGGGCAGGTCGCCGAGCTTGATCGACGGGTCCTGCGGGTAGTTCCACGGGAAGTCCTTCTCGGCGACCCACGGCACGGAATCGAGCGGCAGGCGCAGGCCCATCGGCGAATCGCCGGGGATGAGCCAGAGCGTGTCGTCGTCGCGGAGGAACCATTGGCCGGAAATCCAGCCCTTCTGGTTGCCGCTTGTCGCGCCGAAGCCTGGCGAAGGCGGAACAGTCGTGCGCTTGATCGGCAGCGTGTAGCCGACGACCGAGCCGAGGCCCTGCTGGAAGATCCGCGCGATGCGCTCGCGCTCGAGTTTGTCCTTCAGGTTGGTTTTGTCGGGCGTGACGTTCGAAGGCAGGCGGCGCTCCTTCCAGGTGTAGTAGAAGGCGTCCTCGTAGCCCGGGATCAGGTGCTTGGGGTTGACGCCGAGGATCTCGGCCAGCCGCGTGGCGAGCTCCTTCGCCTCCTTGGGGCCGTGGCCGTAGTTCTTGGATTCATCGGCGATGAGGGAATCGTCGTGCCAGATCGGGACGCCGTCCTTGCGCCAGTAGGCGGCGAGGGACCAGCGCGGCAACTGTTCGCCGGGATACCATTTGCCCTGGCCGTAGTGGAGGAGGGCACCGGGCGCGAATTTCGTGCGCAGGCGCTTGATGAGTTCGCCGGAGAGAGCGCGCTTCTTCGGGGAGACGGCGGCGAAGTTCCATTCGGGGCCGTCTGGGTCGTCGAGCGACACGAAGGTCGGCTCGCCGCCCATGGTGAGGCGCACGTCGTGCTTGTTCAGGTCGGCGTCGATCTGGTGGCCGAGGGCCTCGATCTTCTGCCACTGCTCCTCGGTGTAGGGCTTGGTGACGCGCGGCGATTCGTGGACGCGCGTGACGGACATGGCGAAGTCGAACTCGGTCTCGCACTCGTCCACGCCGCCGCTGATGGCCGCGGCGCTGGAGGGTTCGGGCGAACAGGCGAGCGGGATGTGGCCCTCGCCGGCGAGGAGGCCGGAGGTCGGGTCGAGGCCGATCCAGCCCGCGCCGGGGAGATAGACCTCGCACCACGCGTGGAGGTCGGTGAAGTCCTGTTCCGCGCCGCTCGGGCCGTCGAGGGCCTTCTGGTCGGCCTTGAGCTGGATGAGGTAGCCGGAGACGAAACGCGCCGCGAGGCCGCAGTGGCGGAGGGCGTTGACGAGGAGCCAGGCCGAGTCGCGGCAGGAGCCGCTGGCGAGCGTCAGGGTTTTCTCGGGTGTCTGCACGCCCGGCTCCATCCGGATGACGTAGCGGACCATCCGATTGACCGCGCTGTTGAGGGCGACGAGGAAGTCGATCGTGCGCTGCGGCTTGAGGTCGATACCTGCGACGAAGGCGCCGAACTTGGGCTTACGGGCGTTCTTGCGCAGGAAGGGTGCGAGTTCGGTGGCCAGTTTCTTCTCGTAGGTGAACGGGAATTTTTCGGCGTAGGGTTCGAGGAAGAAATCGAAGGGGTTGTAAACCGACATCTCGGCCACGACATCGACCTCGACCTGAAACTCGGTGACCTTTTCCGGATAGACGACGCGGGCGAGGTAGTTGCCGAAGGCGTCCTGCTGCCAGTTGAGGAAGTGGCCCTTGGCCGGCGTGAGTTTCAGCGAGTAGCTGAGAATGGGAGTGCGGCAATGCGGCGCCGGGCGCAGCCGGATGACCTGGGGCCCGAGCGTGACGGGGCGGTCGTATTTGTAGCTGGTGCGGTGATTGAGCGCTACGTGAATGGCCATGGGTAGGCCGTCGCCAGAGCAGGAGGCAGACCAATCCTTGAAAACGGGTTGGGCTTTTACAGGTCCGAAAATCGCCTGGCAAAAACGCAACCCAACCGATTCGAGTGTTGCCCCTCAACGGCTTAGCCGCTGTCGTTTGGTAAAATGACGCGTCCTGTTATAGACCAACTCAGTTGGTCCTAATATACTGTTGGCCGAAACCATGAACCTCCAAACGCTGAGTTACTCCGATGCCGAAAGCCAACTGGCTGGCAAGAGCGATGAGGAGTTGATCGTTGTGCTTGCCGGATCGAGCCGGAAGCTCGGCGACACAGCGCACAGTATCTTGTGGCGCCGCAATCGAGTCGATTTGGTGATAGATGCCCTCCGAAAAAAGAAGATACCAGCCCGTGATGGAAAGGTTCGTGCGTTGAATTTACTGTTGAGCTATGGCCGTCGGCTTGCTGACGCTTTACCGATCTATCGACAGTATGCTGACGATAGATCGGCCGACGTTGTCTCCACTGCGCTGCACGGCCTCGTCCTATGGCAGGATCAAGATGTGATTCCATATCTTGAGTCGTTGCTGGCCGGACGAAACTCAGAGATGATACAAAAGGCTCTCGCGGCGTTGAGGGCCAAAGATCCGAAGAAGTATTCTCCATACTTTCATGACTCGCAGGGCGTTTGGAAAGAAGGGGCCAACCAGGCGCTAGTGCCAACGCCTATGTCCGTCACGCCCGCTGCTGGCGCACCGGTCGCGCCGGCCACAGGCGCGGCACACCTATAACGATCGGCGGAAGAAAGATGAAGACCCTTAAGATCGTCTGCGTTGTGATCGGACTGCTTCACGCAGCGGTCATGACAGCCTTTGCCTTGGGTCCCGAGTTGAGTCCTCTTATGGTTTTGATTGTTGATGCCCCAGTCGCGCACTTAACGAAAGATTTGGCCTCGCCTGCTCTCGCACTCGGCATCCCCATTGTCGTTTGTTCGATTCTCTACCCAGCGGTGATCTTTCTTGTCAGCGCTATATTTGCGCGGCCGTCCGCTCCTCGGCCGATCCAGTCGCCAGTGCCAACGCGCGGGAGCGGGACGTGATTCGCATGGGCCTCCTCCGCTCCACCTTCCCAGTAGTTCAAAAGGGCTCACTCTCCGCTCGCCCGCGCGCGGCACATCTCTAACGATCGGCGGAAGAAACGATGACGAATATTACGCACGCTGACGCCTACCCCGGATATGAGTGGGTGGCTGAGATTGGTGGCGACGACTACCTCGAGACGCTGAGTTTACTAGACCGGGTCATGAAAGAAGCAGGAGTCGATGCATACTGCCCCGGGACGAAGAGCACCGTGGCCGCGTTGCTTGCTTCACACCAAGACGCAGGTCGTGCCCGTCGTATCATTTCTACAGACGCGCGGCTGAAGGGACGATGGCTAGCCATGTTGGATGCCGGTGGCTCCCATCGCGTCACATGAAAGAGGCCGATCCAGACCGCCAGAGAACAACGCGCGGGATGTGACCTGAATCGTATGTGCCTTCTCCGCTCAGCATTTTCAGTATTTCAAAAGGGCTCACTCCACGCTCGCCCGCGCGTGTCTCATCGGTAGCGATCGGCGGAAGAAAGATGAAATACACGGCAAAGCAGTGGCGCTTCACAATCTGGTTCGCGGATGCGTTACTCATTGGCCTGCTACTATTCGGCACTTGGCTCGTTTGGGATTTCTATCGGCTTAGCGGTCAGGTGCGTTTACCGAGATGGGGGCACTCGAGCATGACGAAGCGGAAGATAAATGGCGCTGGAATCCCAATTTCGTAATGATCCCCGATGAAGAAGCCTAACAAGCGGCCAGAGCCAATGTCGGTGCTTCGCACCGCCATGGCTCATCACTGAACGATCGGCGAAGAATATGAGTGCACTCCAACCATTCCTTATGCCCGTATTTGCGCTCTGCTGGGTCGTGGGCCTTGTCTGGGTGCTCTACTACACTCGCCAGCTGAAGAAGAGATATCCTCAGATCCATGCGGACATCTACCGCGATTCGTTTCAGAAGAAGGCTTGGAATGATATGCGCCTTTTTATGTTTCTCATGACCGCGAAGTATAGCGGCGTCGTGGCCCAAGATTTCAAAAGGCAGTCCGACCTGCTCAGGCTCCACATCATCTTCACGTTCGTCCTACTGATTTTGGTCGCTCTCACCATCATCGTCGCATGAAGAGAGCCGTCCAGACCGCCAGAGAACAACGCGCGGGATGTGACCTAAGTCGCATGTGCCGTCTCCGCTCAGCATCTCCCGTAGTTCAAAAGGGCTCACTGCACGCTCGCCCGCGCGTGTCTCTTCGGTGACGTTCGCCGGAAGAACATGGCTAAAACATTTCTCGAACGTCGTTGGGGTGGCGGTAGTCCAAACCCGAAAGAAGAAGAGATGCGCGCAGCCTTGGCCGAGCTCACGAAGCGAGACGACGAGCATCCCGAATGCTGGCTTTCAGATGAAGAGGGCTGGACCGTTGCGGCACATCAGTCCGGAAAGATCGTCCTTGAGAATGTGGAGTCCGGTGATGGCCCGTGGCACCTGCCCGCGCAGACACACGCGCAGGTGCTTCAGCTATGGCAGCTCTTACCGCAAGCTCCGCCAGAAGGGCGCGAGCGCCGAAGAGGCTTATCGCCAAGCCAAGAGAGATGGCCTCAGCGACGCCGACCGAACCAAGATGCTTATTTCGATCTATCTGATCTCTTACGAGGAGATGGTGCGGATCAGCCGTGCCGTCGGAGATTCGCCGCCGAGCCAGCTCGATGATCGGGCACTTCATCCAGCCGTCCGAGCTGAAGTCGCACGTGCGCGAAGAAAGAGCCGAACCAATCCTCACAGCCAACGACGAGGAGCTGACGCTCCCCGTCGTGGCTGACCTCGAACGATGGGCGAATAAATGCGCACATTCCTTTCCAAGATGAAGCGTCGGCTCTCGAAGGATTTCCCTAAGCGGGAGGTCCGGTTTGATGGCGACGGTTTTTCCGTATTCGAAGAGGAAGAGAAGAAGTGTTCTGTCCGCTGGTCGGACGCTGTCGAAGTTTTCGCCTACAAGATGGATTTGTTCACGGTGGACGAGATTTGCATCGGTTTCCGTGTCGACTCGGCCGGCGCATATTGGTGGGTCAGCGAAGAGTTCGCTGGCTATCGAGAGTTTGTCGAAGAGCTGAGTCGACGCTTTCCGGGGATTCGCGCTGATTGGTTTTCGGACGTAGCATTTCCTGCGTTTGTCGAGAAGCGGACCACGCTTTGGGGTGAGGGCCTAAAAGGGAGGGCCTAAAAGGGGTCAGGCTGCGGATATTGATATAAGCCACTTTGTCCGCCCAGAGGTTCACCTCTTGCCCGAGCCAATGTCCGGACTGGCGTCCGGCCATGGCTCAGGATAGGCGTTTGCCATGACGAAGCCCGCCGAGTCTGACTGGAAAAGGTTCAGGGCGATGGTGCCGATGCTGCGCGAGCGGTATCTGGCGGAAAAAACCGTGAGTATCGCGGCGCTCCTCACCAGCCCGAAGAAGAGCGAGACCGAGCGGTTCTGGGCTGCACTGGAAGAGATGGAAAAGGAAGCGAAGGTGCTTCGTCACTGCCTTGATGGTCACAGCCGGTCCCAAATGTGGATCTACATGGTTTCCATGATTCATGCCGGCATGATGAAGAAGGAAGACCTGGCTGGGTTCAGCGAGGAGCTGCAACGGTCGATATCCTCAGTCTTCGATGCGAAGTAGGGTGAACTCCGACCGCTGAATTGCCTCGCGCAAAGTGCGCGGAGGCCGCGAAGGGAGAAATCCTTGGCGTGCTTGGTGCCCGTGGCGCGAGGCGATGTTCGGGAAAGACAGCGCGAGTTGCCTGCAGAAACCAAGACTCGCTTGCCATATCGAGCGCCAGCAACAGTGTGGCGACATGCCGATCACCGCAGCCAAACGTCGCAATGTGAAAGCCAAGGCCCTCAAGCTCGTGCGCGAACTGCCGGCTTCCTCATCGTGGGACGATCTCATGTATCGCATCTACGTGAGGCAGAAGATCGAGGCGGGTTTGGATGACCTTCAGGCCGGGCGGGCGCACTCGCACGCGGCCATCCGCCGGGAATTTGTCGGATCATGAACATCCGCTGGTCGGATGAATCGCGTCGCTCCCTGAGGGCGATCCGCCGGTTCATCGCGATGGATTCCGAGTTCTACGCCGCGCGCATGGTGAAGCGGCAACTTGAGCCGGTAAGCGCGGCGGCCGGTGGTCGAAAGCTGGCTGGCATTTTTTCGGCCCATGTGTTTCGTATATTTCCATGAAGCCCACGTTCACGTATTGGAAGGAAGCCGACGGAAAGTATCTCGGCTACCTCAATTCACACCCAGATCACTGGACCCAGGGTGAGGACTTGGACGACCTCAAGGCGCACCTGCGGGATTTGCACGAAATGTTTTCCAAGGAGGACATTCCCGGCATCAAGCGGGTGGGTGAGCTCGAGGTGGCATGAAGCGGCGCGATCTGGTTGCCGAACTTGAGCAAGCCGGATGCACCCTGCTGCGCCACGGCGGCAAGCACGACATTTATCACAATCCCAAGACAGGACGTTCGGAACCGGTGCCGCGCCACCGTGAAATCAACGAGTTGCTGGCCAAGAAAATCCTCAAGACGCTGACGCGTTCCGAATAACAGGTCCTCAACCCCGGCTGCGCCAGCGCCACCAGCCGGCGAGGATGCTGCCGATGACGGAGTGGAAGACGCTCGAGATGGCGCAGGGGACGGCGGTGAGCGGGTCGGCAAAATGCTTGCGGGCGAGGGCGACGCCGAGGCCGGAGTTCTGCATGCCGACCTCGATCGAGACGGTGCGCGCGACGCTCACGTCGAAGCGCAGCACGCGCGCGGCGATGTAGCCGAGCAGGAACCCGCCGGCGTGCAGGCCGAAGACCGCGCCGAGCAGCCGCCCCGCGGCGCCCGACACGGCGGCGGCGCTGCCGCCGATGATGCTGGCGCAGATCAGCGCGATGACGACGACCGACACGAGCGGGAGGGCGAGCTGCACGCGTTGCACGAGGCGCGGGGCGAAGCGGTTCACGAGCAGGCCGACCACGACGGGCGCGACGACGATTTGCACGGTGGACTTGAACATGCCCCACGCGTCCACCTCGACAAGCGTGCCGGCGAGCCAGGAGGTGAGCAGGGGCGTCATCGCGACGGCGGCGAAGGTCGAACACATTGTCATGACGACGGACAACGCGACGTTGGCGCGGGCGAGGTAGGTGACGACGTTGGAGGCGGTGCCGCCGGGGCAGCAGGCGACGAGGATGAGGCCGACGGCGTAGGGCGTTTCCAGCGCGAAGACCTTGCCCATCGCCCACCCGAGAAAGGGCATGATGGTGAACTGGCCGACGAAGCCCAGCGCCACGGCCTTGGGCATGCGGCCGATGCCGCGGAAGTCGTCGAAGGTCAGCGTGAGGCCCATGCCGAGCATGATGACGGCGAGGCCCCAGGTGATCCACGGCCCGCTGAACCAGGCGAACCACGCGGGTTGAGCCAGGGCGACGGCGCTCAACGCCACGACCCACACGGGGAAGGCGTTCGTGAGCAGGGTAAGCACGCGCGACATGGCCGGCGAGTGAGCCGGTTGGAGCATTTCTTGGCGAGCCCGGAGTGTGGCATGAAGGGGAGGGGAACGGTGGTTAAACCCGGAGGACGCAAAAATCGCGAAGGAGAGCTGAGCGTCATCGCATGACGGGACACGATTCGCGGGTAGGGGCCGATCTCCGAGCGGCCCGGCGAGAAGGGGTGAATCTTGCCGGCTCGCCCGGAGGTCGAGCCCTACCCGCATCACCCATTGAAAATCGTGCCGCCGGCCCGAGGGCGGGCCGGCTCCAAAAACATCGGTGACTTGGGCACGTTGGAACAACCCGACTGGAAAATTGAAACGCTTGGGATTATATTGGCCGCGTCACCTCTCCTGTGATGAATACGAAACGGGTCATGCTCTTCCTTGTCCTCGGCGCGGTCGGGCTGTGTTCGACGGCCCCGGCGCAGACGCCGATGGAACCGGTCGGGGTGGAGGTGACGGTCGAGCCGCAGATCCCCGCGCGGTTACGGATGGAGGGCCTGCGCGACGGCAAGGTCACTTTCGCGGTGGACGTGGATGCCGAGGGCAAACTGGTGGACTGGCTGGTGCTCGAGGCATCGCACCACGACCTGGTCGGGCCGTGCGTCGAGGCGGTCCAGCGCTGGCGGTTCACGCCCGCGCGTTACGAAGGGGCGCGGGTGCCGGCGCGGGCGAAGTTCACGCTCAACATCAGCCAGACCGGCGCGGTCGTCAGCCGCAACACCGTGGAGATGATCAACGAGTTCATGGAAAACCTCGCCGGGCGGCCGCTCGATTACCGGATTTGCCGGCCCGGCGAACTGGACCGTCCGCTGGAGGCCGTGACCCGCGTGAGCCCGCAATACGGGCGCGACGCCGAACGGCAGGGCGTGGGCGGCCGCGTGATGGTGTATTTTTTCGTGGACGAACAGGGCAACGTGCGGTTGCCCGCGGTGCCGGCCGAGACGCATCCCTACCTGTCGGGGATCGCCGTGCGCGCGATGCGCGACTGGAAATTCACGCCGCCCACGCGCGAAGGCCGGCCCGTGGCGGTGGAGGCGCGGCAGGCGTTTGTGTTCGGCGCGGCGGGGAAGTGAGGGCGCGACGCAGCGCATGAAAATTGGAGCCGGGGCACCCTCGCTCCGGATGGATTGAGAAGACCGGCCGGAGGGCGGGCCGGCTCCAGGTGGAGGCGGGATAATTCGCGGCGGTGTGAAGGGATGCGCGCCGGCGCGGTTTTATGCCCGATGAATCCCCACTCATCATGAAAACGCCCCGCCTGCTTTCCCTCGCCGCGCTGCTCCTCACCGTGCTGCCGGCTTCCGCCCAGTTTGAATCCGCCCGCTTGCATCCCGACAACGTGATGCCGGCCTATCCGCCGTCGCTGCAGACGGCGGGCATCACGCGCGGCTACGCGATCGCCGCCGTGAGCATCGACACCGAGGGCAAGGTGCAGGACGCGATGATCCTCGCGCACACCAACGCCCGCCTGGCGGAGGTCACGCGCCAGGCGCTCGCCGAATGGCGCTTCATCCCGGCGCGGCTCGACGGCACGCCGGTGCCGGTGCAGACCGAGCTGAAGATCGAGTTCAGCCTCGAGGGCGCGGTGATCACAAGCAACCTGCTCAACCATTTCTTTTTCGACAACCTCGAGGGCATGGGAGACACGGCCGTGCAGACGGTGTTGTGCCCGGCCACGCGGCTCGACCGGCTGCCGCAGCTTGTGACCGGCGACTCGCCGCACTACGCGGAGCAGGCCGGGAAAGAAGGCGTGCGCGGCCGCGTGCAAGTGCACTTCTATATTGATGAGCGCGGCGAGGTCCGTTTCGCCTGCGCCGAGCCGGCCGGCCATCCCTACCTGCTGGAGCAGGCGGTGCAGGCCGTGCGGCGCTGGAAGTTCGATCCGCCCACCAGCCGCGGCCGGCCCGTGATGGTGGCGGCGGTGCAGGAGTTCGATTTTGGCGGCGGGAACAGGTAGGTCCGCCGCCGTAGTGTGCCAAGTGCCCCGGACGCCGGCCCGCCTAGCGGGCCGGCGTTCCCCGCTTTTCGGGATAGGGGCGAGTGTTCACTTGCGGGCGCACCGGTGTGGGTGCAGGCTGCGGACGGGCCAGTTTCCTTCCCTCACGTGAACCGTCACCTGAATTTCCTCCTGCCGGCGTCCTGTCCCGCGACCGCCAACCCGGAGGGCTTGGCCCATGCCTTCTAAGTCGAACAGTTCCGGCACGGTCGAGCAGCGGCTGCGGGTGCAGGAGAGGCAGCTGGCGATGATCTTCAACAGCTCGCGGGACATGATGATGCTCGTCAAGGTCGAGCCGGGCGTGCTGTTCCGCGTGGTGTCGGTCAACCGCGAATACCTGAGCAAGGTTCACTCGGTGGGCTACCGGTTCACGGCGGAGGATTTTGCCGGAAAAACCTGCGACGAGGTGACGGCACTCTTCGGGTTTCCCGCCGCCGTGGGCGCGATCATCCGGGCGCGCTATGCGCAGGTGATCGAGTCCCGCGAGGTCCTGGCCTACGAGGAGGACAAGAACGGGCCGTCGGGCGTGTTTCACGGGCGCACGACGATCACGCCGCTGCTGGATGAAAACGGGGCCTGCGCCTTCGTGCTCTACGCGACGCAGGACATCACCGCGCAGCGGGTGGCGGAGCAGGAGCGCCGGCGGAGCGAGGAGATGCTCCGGGCGATCCTCGACCACTCGTTCCAGTTCATCGGCCTGCTTGATCCGGCGGGCCGGCTGTTGCGGCCCAACCAGACCTCGCTCGACGCGGTCGGCGTGAGCCGCGAGGAAGTGGTCGGCAAATATTTCTGGGACACGCCCTGGTGGACGCATTCCCCGGCGGAACAGGCGCGGCTGCGCGAGGCCGTCGGCCGGGCGGCACAAGGCGAGTTCGTGCGCTACGAGACCACCCACCCGACGACAGGCGGCCGGGTGCTGACCATGGACTTCTCGCTCAAGCCCGTGCGCGACGAGCACGGAGCGGTGGTGGCGATCATCCCCGAGGGCCGGGACATCACGGAGAGCAAGCGCGCCGAACAGGCCCTGCGGGAGTCGGAGGAGAAGTTCGCCAAGGCGTTCCGCGCGAGCCCGCAGGCCATGTCCATCGCCTCCATGGACGACGGCCGCTACCTGGAGATCAACCAGGCCCATCAGGAGCTTTTCGGATTTCTGCCGGAGGAACTTATCGGCCGCACCCCGGCGGAAATGGGCATCGTGGTGGACGCCACCGTGACCCAGCGCGCCCTCGACGAAATCCGGACGCGCGGCCGGGTGAAGGAACTGCAGCTGAAGGCGCGCACCCGGGACGGTCGCGTGATCTCCGTGATCAACAATGCGGAGCTGGTGCGCGTGAACGGCCGGGAGTGCGCGCTGCTCACCTCGCGCGACGTCACGGCGCAGCTCCAGGCGGAGCAGGCGGTGCGGGAGTCGGAGGAGAAATTCATCAAGGCCTTCAAGTCCAGTCCCGACGCCATCTCGGTGCACGAGTTGGAGTCCGGGCGCTACGTGGAGGTCAACGACGGCCTCGTGCGGCTCTTCGGCCACAACCGCGAGGAGATCATCGGCCGGACCCCGCTCGAGCTGGGCCTCTGGATGAAGGAAGGGGAGCGGCAGGATTTTGTCGGCCAGCTCAAGCGCGAGGGTTCCGTGCGCAACCACGCGGTGACCGTCCGGCGGCGCAACGGGGAGCTGCGCGAGTGCGAGCTCTCGGCCGAGGTCTTCGACCTGGGCGGCCGGCCGCACAACGTCACGGTGTTGCGCGACGTCACCGAGCAGCGGGCGGCCGAGCGGGCGCTGCGCCAGTCGGAGGAACAGTTTGCGCGGGCCTTCCGCGCCAGCCCCGACGCCATTTCCATTTCCGAGATGGCGACCGGCCGCATTCTGGAGGTGAACGAGGGGTTTGCCCGGCTCGCGGGTCTGCCGCGCGAGGAGATCATCGGCCGCACCGCGGAGGAGCTTGGCTTCTGGGGGGAGGCCGGCGGCCGCGAGAAACTGGTCGAGGAATTCCGCCGGGTCGGCTCGGTCCGCAACCTCCCGGTCCGCGTCCGGAGCCGGCAGGGCGACGAGGCCGATTTTCTGGTTTCCGGCGAGGTGGTCGAGATCGGCGGCCGCCCCTGCCTCGTGATCGTGGCGCATGATCTTCGGGAGCGGCTGAAGGCGGAGCAGGCGGTGCGGGAGTCGGAGGAGAAGTTCGCCGCCGCGTTCCGCGCCAGTCCCGTGGCCATGTCCATCATTGATCTGGAGTCGCACCGGTATGTGGAAATAAACCAGATGCATGAGGAGCTTTTCGGCTACCCGCGGGAGGAAATCGTGGGCCGGACCCCGGCGGAGGTCGGTTTCCTGATTGATCCAGCCGCGGCGGACGCCGGGCGGGCCGCGATGCTCACGGTCGGCCGCCTGCGCGACCTGGAGACGGTGATGCGCACCCGCCGCGGCGAGGAGCGGATCATCCTGAACAGCGCGGATCCGATCCGGATCGGCGACCGCAGCTGCGCGCTGCTTATCTCGCTCGACATCACCGACCGCAAACGCGCCGAACAGGCGTTGCGCGAGTCGGAGGAAAAATTTGCCAAGGCCTTCCGCTCCAGCCCGCAGGCGCTGGTGATCACGGAGATCCCGAGCGGGCGCTACATTGACGTCAACCTCGGGTTCGAGCGGCTCACCGGCTACGGCCGGGAGGAAGTGATCGGCCGCACCGCGCTCGAGGTGGGGATCTGGGAGAACCTGGCCGACCGCGACGACCTCATGCAGCGCATGCAGCGCGACGGCTGGGCGCGGAACGTGGAATATGTGTTCCTCGGCAAGCAGCAGCAGCGCATCATCACCCGCTGCTCCTTCGAGCTGATCGAGTTTTCCGGCCGGGAGTGCCTGCTGAGCGTGATCGAGGACATCACGGAGCGGCGGCGGGCCGAGGAGGAAAAGGCCGCGCTCGAGGCGCAGTTGCGGCAGAACCAGAAGCTCGAGGCGCTGGGCACGCTGGCCGGCGGCATCGCGCATGATTTCAACAACATCCTCACGGCGATCATCGTGAACCAGGAGCTGGCGCAGATGGACATCCACGAGCCGGCCGAGCTGCGGCGGCGACTCGACGAGATCGGGCAGGCGAGCGGCCGGGCCAAGGAGCTGGTGCGGCAGATCCTCACGTTCAGCCGCCAGCAGACCCACGAAAAGCTGCGCCAACACCTGCAGATGATCGTGCGGGAGGCCCTGGGACTGTTGCGCGCGTCGCTGCCCGCGACGATCGAGATCCGGCAGGAGCTGCAGCCGGAGGCGCCGCCGGTCCTGGCCGACGCCTCCCAGATCCACCAGGTGGTGATGAATCTCTGCACCAACGCCGCGCACGCCATGCAGGAGCGGGGCGGCCGGCTCACCGTGCGGCTGGAGCGGTGCCAGCTTGACGAGGCGGCCTGCCGGGCGCTGCCCGGGCTGGTGCCGGGGTCCTATGCGCAGCTCACGGTCGCCGACAGCGGCCATGGCATGGATGCGGCCACGCTGGCGCGCATCTTCGAGCCGTTCTTCACCACGAAGGGGCCCGGGGAAGGCACGGGCCTGGGGCTGCCGATGGTGCATGGCATCGTGCAGAACCACGGCGGCGGCATCTTCGTGCAAAGCCTGCCCGGCGCGGGCACGACCTTCGACCTCTACTTCCCCGAGGCCGGCGGGACGGACAGCGGAGCGCCGCCGGCCGAGGCGGAGATCGTGCCCGGGCACGGCGAGAGCGTGCTCGTGGTGGACGATGAGGAGGCCATTTGCCATGCGGTGGGCGCGATGCTGCGCAAGATCGGCTACCGGGTGGAGACCTTCGCCGACCCGACCGCCGCGCTGGAGCGGTTCAAGGCCGGGCCCTCGCAGTTCCAGCTGCTGCTGACCGACCGCACGATGCCGCACATCACCGGGCCCGCGCTGATCGCGCGCATGCGCGAATGGTGGCCGGGTCTGCCGGCCCTGCTGATGAGCGGACACAACAGCCCCGGGGGCAGCCATTCCATCCCGCCCCATGCGGAATACGGGCTGGTGGACAAGCCGCTCGACATCGCTGATCTGTCCCGGGCCGTGCGCGACGCCCTCAAGTCGGCCTCCACCTTCTGACATGGAAAATTCCCCCCACGAATCCCGCGGACGCGTGCTGTTCGCCGACGATGACCGGGCCGCCCGCGAGGGACTGGCCGAGATGCTGCGCCGCCTGGGTTATGACTGCGAAACGGCGCCGAACGCATCCGAAGCGCTGCAAAAATTGCAGGCGGCTCCCTACGAGGCCCTCATCTCCGACATCCACATGCCCGGCAACACCTCGCTTGAACTCGTCGAGGCGGCGGTGAAGGCCATACCCGGACTGCCGGTGATCCTCCTGACCGGACGCCCCTCGGTGGAAACGGCCTCACGCTCGGTGCGCCTGCCTGTCACCGCCTACCTGACCAAGCCGCCCGAGGTGGCCGAGCTGGCCAAGGTGCTCGACCAGGCGATCACCGAATACCGGGAACTGACGCTGATCCAGTCCGGCCGGCAGCGGTTGCGCGACTGGGAGCAGCAGCTGGCGCGGATCGAGCAGCTTTCGGTGCGCACGCCCACGGATGGCGTGATGGAGGACTTCATCCGCGTTTCCCTGCGGCAGGCCATTCACGTGCTGAGCGACCTCGAACGCGCCACCCATGCGCTGGACCGGCGGGCGGTCGGACGGTTGCGCGAGGTGGATCACGTCGCGGCCCTGCGCCGCACGGTCGAGGTGCTGGAGCGCACCCGCCAGAACTTCAAGAGCAAGGACCTCGCCGATTTGCGCAAGCAGCTGGAACAGCTGCTGAATCGCGACTCGGGCCAGGGAGCTGGCATCTGAATCGGGGGCAAAGGGTAGAGCGGCCCGGCCCGGTCCTCCCGGCCGGGCAAGGATTTTCCCCAGGCGTGAATTTTTGCTCAAGCCGGGCCCATTCGCGCCGATAGGGGAGGCTGGAAGGCCCGCAACCCGGTTGCAGGCAGCTTTCTCCGGCAGGACACACGGGCCTGCCAGTCGAAGGCACAGTCACGCTTCGCCCTCTTGGAGGGCGGCGCGAGACTGTGCCTTTTGCTTTTGGCCCGTCGTTTTCCGTCCGGAGTGGCCGTCCCGGTCTCCCCCCATCCACGCATCCTGTCATGAAATTCATCACCCATCGCGGACTCAACGCCCGCATGCTTCTCTCCATCGGCCTGCCCGTGCTCGCGGGCCTGGGCCTGCTTATCACCCTGACCACCCTCCGCGTCGTCCACAGCGCCCGGCAGGAGGCGAACGCCCTCAGCCGGACGAAGGCCGAGGCCATCGGTGCCGAGATGGCGAACCGGCTGGACCGGGCCATGGGCACGGCACGCACGTTGGCCGAGGCCTTTGAAGGCCTCGTCGGCGAGGGGCACCCGTCACGGTCCCAGGCCGACGCCATGTTGCGTGGCAGTCTGCAGGCCAATCCCGATTACATCGGTTTGTGGACCTGCTGGGAGCCGAACGCCTTTGATGCCCGCGATGCCGACTACGTGAACAAGCCCGGCCACGATGCGACCGGCCGTTACGTCGCCTACTGGAACCGCGGCAAGGGCCCGATCGCGGTCGAAGCCAACGTCGGCTACGACGAGCAGGGCGCGGGCGATTATTACCAGATTCCCAAGCGCACCAACCAGGAAACCGTCATCGAGCCCTATCACTACAAGGTGGCGGGCCGCGAGGTGCTGATGACCAGCCTTGTCGTGCCCGTGCACCGGGCCGACGGCACCTTCATGGGCGTGGTGGGCGTGGACCTGCCGCTCGAAACCCTCGGCGCCGAGATCGCCAAGGTGAAGGTGGGCGAGACGGGTTACGCGGCGTTGATTTCCCACCGTGGACTTTATGCGGCCCATCCCAAGGCCGAACGTTTGGGCAAACCGGTGAAGGATTCGGATCCTTGGTTCGAACCCTTCACCGAAAATTTGAAACGCGGGCAGCCTTTCGAGACCGAGAGCTTCTCGCGCACCTTGAATGACATGACCTACCGCTTCGGCGTTCCGGTGCGCATCGGCGCGGCCCCCACGCCGTGGGCCGTCGGCATCACGATCCTGGAAAGCGAGGTGCTGGCCGGGGCCTGGCAGCTGCGGAACACGATCCTGCTCACCGGCGGACTCGTGCTCGCGGCCGTGCTGCTCATCGTCTGGTGGATCGCCCGCGGCATTTCGCGGCCGGTCCGCGCCATCGCCAACCAGCTCGGCGCCGGCGCCGACGAGGTCACCGCGGCCTCGGGACAGGTCTCCTCCGCCGGACAGACCCTGGCCTCCGGCGCCAGCGAGCAGGCCGCCTCCCTCGAGGAGACCAGTTCCTCGCTGGTGGAACTCTCCAGCATGACCAAGCGCAACGCCGACCACGCCGCCACCGCCAAGGCCCTCGCGGCCGACACGCGTGCCGCGGCCGATGCCGGCGCGGCTGACATGCACCAGATGTCCGCCGCCATGACCGACCTGCAAAAGGCGAGCGCCAGCGTGGCCGCGATCGTCAAGACGATCGACGAGATCGCCTTCCAGACCAACATCCTGGCCCTCAATGCCGCCGTCGAGGCCGCCCGGGCGGGCGAGGCCGGCGCCGGTTTTGCCGTCGTCGCCGAGGAAGTCCGCAATCTCGCGCAACGCAGCGCCAGCGCCGCCAAGGAAACCGCCGCCACCATCGCCGAGGCCGTGCGCATGAGCGAGCTGGGCGTGGGCATCAGCGGCAAGGTCACGAGCGGCTTCACCGGAATCGTGGAGCGCACCCGCCGGCTCGACGGCCTTGTGGCCGAGATCGCCACCGCCTGCCACGAGCAGAACGAGGGCATTGTGCAGATCAACACCGCCGTCACGCAGATGGACAAGGTCACGCAGGGCAACGCGGCCTCGGCCGAGGAAAATTCGGCCGCCGCCGAGGAGCTCAACGCCCAGGCCGTGACCCTGAAGGGCTGCGTCAACGAGCTGATGCAGATCGTCAATGGTCGCGCCGGCTCCGGCGCGGAGCCGGCCGTCATCACGCCTGCGCGTCCGACCCCGGCTCGTCCGGGCAAAACGGCGACTCCCGCCCTCCGGCCGGCGACCGCGGGTTCGGCTGAGTTCTTCCAAGACATGCCCGCCGGTGACGGCTCCTTCCAGCGCCCTGCCCATGCCCGTGTCTGACCTTTCCTCCCCGCCCAAGATCCTGCTGGTGGAAGATGACGACATGCTGGCCGACGGCGTCGCGGAGTATCTCCAGCGCCACGGCTACGCGGTGCAGCGCGCCCGCGAGGGCCGCGAGGCCATGGACCTGGTCGCGCGCCAGCGGTTTGCCCTCGTGATCAGCGACATCTTCATGCCCGAGGTGGACGGCATCGAACTGCTCGGCCTGTTGCGCCGCTGCATCCCGCCGCCGGCGGTTGTTGCGATGTCCGGCTCGGGCGTCGGCCGCGTCGGCGGCATGCTCAAGATGGCCGCGGTGCTGGGGGCGAGCCGCACCTTGGCCAAGCCGTTCCAGCCGGTTCATCTGCTCCGCCTCGTGCAGGAGCTGATCGGGCCGGGCGTCGAGAAGGCGACCGGTTAGCAACAGCCTTGCGAGAGGTGGGCTGTCCGTTGCCCGGCGGGCCAAGCTCCCGTGAGGCCACTCCCGGTTTGAAGAAAACGTGGCCGCTGCCAGACCACGCTTTCGCCCCGCATGCGTGGGACTCAAGCGCTGCTACACTCAAGCCGTTGGCTTCTCTGCCAGCAAGGACTCCAGGTCGAGCGGCGCGGTGATCATCGCCAGTTCGCCGGCCGCCGTGCGCGGCCACTGTTCGGCCGGGCGGTCCCAGTAGAGTTCCACGCCGTTCTGGTCGGGGTCCCGCAGGTAGAGCGCTTCGCTGACCCCGTGGTCGCTGGCGCCGTCGAGGGGGATGCCGGCCGCGACGAGCCGGCGGAGCGCATCGCCCAGGTCGGCGCGGGTGGGGTAGAGGATCGCGGTGTGAAACAGCCCCGTGCTGCTCCGCGGCGGCGGGCGCCCACCAAGGCTTTCCCAGGTGTTCAGGCCGATGTGATGGTGGTAGCCGCCGGCGGAAATGAAGGCGGCCTGCGTGCCGTAGCGCTGGGTGAGCTGGAAACCGAGCACGCCACAGTAGAAATCGAGCGCGCGGGCCAGGTCGGCCACTTTCAGGTGCACGTGGCCGATGCGCGCACCGGCGGTGATGGGACGGGAGTTTGTCATGCCCCGCAGCGTGTCCGCTTGCCGTAAAAAGGCAAAACCCACGCGGAAGCTCCGCTTCAGTTTCGGTGCCCGGAGCCGATCATAGACGCCGATGAATTCCCTCATGCCATTCCCCGTTGCCGCTGGCACGCCTGCGGCCGGGTTGGACGTGCTGTTTGTGGACGACGACGTGGACATCGCCGAGATGATGACGGAATTTCTGCGTCGTTCCGGCTACCAGGCCGAGAGCGCCACGAACGGACAGACCGCCCTCAAAAAACTGAAGGGCCGCGAAGTCGCGGTGCTGGTGACCGACATCCTGATGCCGGAAGTGGACGGTTATGAGCTCATCATGAAACTCAAGCAGCTGCCCCGGCGTCCGTGCATCATCGCCGCCTCGGGCAATACCTCCAGCATCGGCATGGATTTCCTCAAGTCGGCCCGCCAGCTGGGTGCCGACCGCATCCTGCCGAAGCCCTACCTGCCCACGACGCTGTTGGCGCAGATCCGCGAGATCCTGGGGCCGCGCACGCCGGTGCCGCCCGCCGAGGCTTAACCGCCAACGGCCGCGTGCCGATGCAGGGTGGTCCGCGCCGTTGCGCCCCCTAGTCGTGACCGCGCGCCCAATCGCCGCCCTCGTGCCGGCGCCGTGACGATCCTCCTCCCCCCCGGAGGGCAACCGCTCCACGCCGCCGGCCCAGGGCGAGCGCCGGCCGTCGCCCGGCCTCTGGCTGGCAAGCCGGGGCAAAGGCCAAGAAATGGCTTGGTTTGCTCCGGCCGGGTTCTACGTTGGCCCGTTCCGATGCCCGCTCTCCTCACATTGCTCGACGTCACGCTCCACTTTGGCGGTCCCGCCATCCTGGAGAAGGTCAACTTCCAGGTGGATCCGGGCGAGCGCATCTGCCTCATCGGCCGCAACGGGGCCGGCAAATCCACGCTCATGAAGGTGATCGTCGGCGAGATGAAGCCCGACACCGGGGATGTCTTTCGTCCGGCCAATGCCGTTTACCGCCGCCTCACCCAGGAGGTGCCGACGGATCTCGTGGGCAGCGTGCATGACATCGTGACCGCCGGCCTGCGGCCCAACGACGACCACCACGAGGAGGACTGGGAGCGCGACGTGCGCGTCGAGGACCTCATCGCCGCCACCGGGCTGAAGCCCGACCAGGAATTCTCCGCGCTTTCCGGCGGTCTGAAGCGCCGCGCCCTGTTGGCGCGCGCACTGGCCGGCCAGCCCGACCTGCTGCTGCTCGACGAGCCGACCAACCACCTCGACCTCGAGTCCATCCTCTGGCTCGAGGAGTTCCTGCTGGAGAAGAAGCCGACGCTGCTCTTCATCACGCACGACCGCGCCTTCCTGCGCCGCATCTCCACGCGCATCGTCGAGCTCGACCGCGGCCGGCTGGCCGGCTGGGCCTGCGACTACGACACCTACCTCGTGCGCAAGCAGGAGGTGCTGGAGGCCGAGGAGCGCCAGCGCGCGCTCTTCGACAAGAAGCTCGCCCAGGAGGAGGAGTGGATCCGCCGCGGCGTGAAGGCCCAGCGCTCCCGCGCCACCGCCCGCATCAACGCGCTCAAGGAAATGCGCGCCCAGGCCCGTGCCCGCCGCGACCGCACCGGCACCGCCACGATCAAGCTCGCCGAGGCCGACCGCTCCGGCGTGAAGGTGATCGAGGCAGAGAACGTGAGCTACGCCTACACGGCGGGCGGCACGCCGGTCATCCGTGATTTCTCCACCGTGATCCGCCGCGGCGAGAAGATCGGCATTCTCGGCCCGAACGGCGCGGGCAAGACCACCCTGATCAAGCTCCTGCTCGGCCAGCTGCAGCCCACGTCCGGCAGCCTGAAGCACGGCACGAACATGGAGATCGTCTATTTCGACCAGCTCCGCGCGCAGATCGACGACAACAAGACCGTCGCCGACAACATCGCCAACGGCAACCCGACCGTGACGATCGACGGGCGCACCAAGAACGTCATTTCCTACCTGCAGGACTTCCTTTTCGAGCCCACCCGCGCGCGCACACCCGCGAAGGTGCTGTCGGGCGGTGAGCGCAACCGCCTGCTGCTGGCCCGGCTCTTCACCAAGCCCGCCAACGTGCTCGTGCTCGACGAGCCGACCAACGACCTCGACGCCGAAACCCTCGACCTGCTCGAGGATTTGCTGGTGGAGTTCCAGGGCACGCTGCTGCTGGTGAGCCACGACCGCGAGTTTCTCGATGAGGTGGTCACGAGCACGCTGGTGTTCGAGGGCGACGGCCGCCTGGGCGACTACGCCGGCGGTTACACCGACTGGATGCAGGACAAGGCGAAGCAGGCGGCCAGGGCCTCTGCTGTAGCCGGGGCCGCTGACCCCGGTCGGATGTCAAACAAGGCACCGGGGTCGGCGACCCCGGCTACAACGAAGCCGGCCAAGAAACTCACCAACAAGGAACGCCAGGAGCTCGAAAGCTTGCCGGCGAAGATCGAGACCCTGGAGAGGGAGCAGACCGAGCTCACAGCGAAGCTGGCGGATCCGGCGTTCTATAAGAACCAGGCGGCCAAGTTCGCGGAGGTGAAGGCGCGCCTCGAGACCGTCGAACGCGAGCACGCCACGGCGCTTGCGCGCTGGGAAGAGTTGGAAAGTCAGGAGTAGGAAGAAAGAAGGCTCGGATCCACCGGCCGCAGCTTCTTCCTTCGTAACGCTTACTTTATCCTTCCTGCTTCAGCTGGATGTCCGCGATCAGCCGGTGGCCGTTGCAGTCGAAGTGAAAGGTGTGGCGCTCGGAGCCCTTGATGCAGGACACGGCCAGGTTGTCGCCGCGCACGATGGTCGGGAGCGTCAGTTTGCAGGGAAAACCGATGTTACAGAGGGCGTTCTTGAAACCGCCCACGGTCATGTTGGTGATCTCGCCGATCACGTCCTTGATGGCGGAGTCGCCGCTCATCTCGACCTCGGCGGCGCTCATGCCGAGCACGCGGGCGGCGGCATCCTGCGCGAAGTCGTCGGGGATGCAGAGATAGACGATGCCGTCGATCTCACCCACGAAGCCCACGCTGCCGAAGACATGCGGCTTGTCCTTGAATCCCGCGTAAGCCGCCTCGGCCGATTTCTCGACGAAGGTCGCCTCGCGTTTGAGCATGATGGCGCACACGTTCTTGACGGCGCGAACGATGGATTCCTGGACGATGGTGTCCGAAATGGGTTGGGCGGTGGCCATGCGGGCGGATGGGAGGACCGGTGTGTAATCGGCCCCGGGGGCCCGGGCTTGAGGAAGGGAGAGGGAAAACTGTAAATTTATATGACAAGCATGCTTGACATGTGACAAGTATGCTTGTCACATGTCCACGCATGGAAACAACCGAACTGCCTGCGTCTGCATCCCAGACGCCAACACCTCGGATCAGAAGACGGACCGTCATCGGCGTAAGCGCCTTCGTGCTTGGATTCTGGATGATCAATGCCCCCAAGTATCTTTCGAAAATTGAGAGCTCCAGGTGGATGATGCTTGGTTTGGTCGCGATCCCTTGGCTCATGTTCGGTCTCGTTCTCCTGGTGTCCCGCCGTTGGTGGCTGGAGGATGAATTGGAGATTTTGATCAACCGTCGGGCCATGGCTTTCGCCTTCTATGGTTCGTTCTTCGGCCTGCTGGGCTTTTATCACCTGCAAGCCGCCGGTTTCCTGCCCGACATCACCCTGCGGAGTCGAGATCTTCTGGCGGGAATGTCACTGCTGCTGTTGCTGGGCCTTGGACTTTCCAAGCTGCGCTACCGCTGAGCCGCGATGAAGAACCGTCTCAAGGATCTCCGGGCCGAGCGCGGCTGGTCGCAGGGTGAGCTGGCCGCGCAGCTGGCGGTGTCGCGACAAACCATCAACGCCATCGAGACCGAGAAATACGACCCCAGCCTCCCGCTGGCCCTGAAGATCGCGAAGCTCTTCAAGCGTCCGGTGGAGGAGATTTTCGAGGCCTGAATACAAATCCATGAAATCTGAATTCGCATTGTTCCCGTTTCGCGCGCTTGCCGGCGCCGTCCTCTCTTTGCTTGCTCCGGTGTCATCCTTCGCCGCGTCTCCATCCATGCTTTTCGCCAGCGACAGTCGCTTCCGTTATGAAGGCCGTTTCGACCGGACCGAACCCGCACAACCGGTCTTTATCTGGGCCGGAGACCGCGTCCGCGTGGATTTCGGGGGCGGGGCGCTGGCGGTGCTGTTTGGCGCCGCCACGGGTCAGAGCTTTTTCAATGTGACCGTGGACGGCGTGACCGCGATGGCGAGTGGCGCGGACGGGCGCTTCGTCTGGCCGCACCCGCTCGGTCCCGGCCGGCACCGGTTGGAAATCCTGAAGCGCAGCGAAGCCGACGCCGGGCACGCGGTGTTTCGCGGCATTGAACTCGCGGCCGGAGCGGAGGCTTGGGCGCCGGCGCCGCCGGTTTACAAGCTTCGGCTGCAGTTCCTCGGCGACTCGATCACGGTCGGGGCCAACAACGAGGACGGTGAAACGGACCAGTGGGACGACCGCCGCACCCACAACCACGCGCTGAGTTACGGCTATCTGACCTCGCAGGCTCTCGGGGCCGATCACCGGGCCACGGCCGTGAGCGGCATGGGCATAGGCGAAGGCTTCGTGCCGATGCGCGTCGCGGAAACCTGGGACAAAATCTACCCGCGCGACCGGCCGGAGCGGGCGAACCTTGTGGCGTGGGTGCCGGACGTCGTGGGCGTGAACTTTGGCGAGAATGACTCCGCCTTTCCGCGCACGGAGGGCCGGGGCTTCGCCAAGGATTTTGCCGCCCGCTATGTCGCCTTCATCAAGGCGGTGCGCGCGGCCTGGCCGCAAGCGCAGATCGTGCTCCTGCGCGGGGGGATGTCGGGCGGGGCCAACGATCCTGACCTGCGCGCCGCGTGGGAAGCGGCCGTGAAGGAGCTCGAGGCGGGCGACCGGCGGATCAGCCATTTTGTTTTCAAGCACTGGACCGACCACCATCCGCGCGTGGCCGACCACCGGATCATGGCCGGCGAGCTGACGGACTGGCTGAAGCGCCAGCCGTGGATGGCACCGTTTCTCTGAAACGAGGCGGATTAACCACAAAGACACCAAGGCACGGAGAAAATCGTTAGACCGGAATATCTTTGGCTGGCTTCGTGTCTCTGTGCCTCTGTGGTTCAAGTTTCCACCTCATACCCCATGAAGCTTCGTATCGTTTTGCTGTTCTCTGTCCTCAGCCTGCTGTGCTCCGCCAACGAGGCCCCGGCCCGCAAGCTCGGTGACTACCCGCTGACCGCCGATTCGCTTCCGCAGGAGGGTGTGCCGAAGGGCCAGCTCATCGGACCGCTGGAGTGGCGCAGCCGGATCATCGCCGGCACGGTGCGGCGCTACTGGGTCTATGTGCCGGCGCAATACACGGCCGACAAGCCGGCCGGACTGCTCGTCTTCCACGACGGCCACCGCGCCCTGAACCCGACGGGCCCGCTGCGCGTGGACCAGGTGATGGAAAACCTCATCCATAAAAAGGACATCCCGGTGATGATCGGCCTTTTCGTCACCCCGGGCAACCTGAGCGAGAAATACCCCGACAACCTCGGCTTGGGGAACCCGAACAACCGCGCCCAGGAATACGACGTGCTGAGTGACACCTACAGCCGCATGCTCATCGAGGAACTCATTCCCGAGCTGAAGAAGACCTGGAACATCAGCGACGACGTCGAGCGGCGCGTGATCGGCGGCACCAGCAGCGGGGCGATCTGCGCCTTCACCACGGCGTGGGAGCGCCCGGACTCCTTTCGCAAGGTCATCAGCATGATCGGCAGCTACACCTCCATCGGCTACCGGCCCGCGCGGGGCAACCAGCCGATGATTCCCGGCGGCGATCTTTATCCGACGCTCATCCGGAAGAATCCGCCGAAGAACATCCGGATTTTCCTGCAGGACGGGGAAAACGACCTGAGCAACGTGTCCGACACGAAGGGCTTCAAGCCCGAGTGGACGGCGCTCACCAACGAGCACGGCAACTGGTTCCTGGCGAACCAGCAGATGCTGAATGCGTTTGAGTATGCCAACGCCAATGCCGACCGCCGCAAGCTGGAGGGATCGCGCTACGACGTGAAGCACGTCTGGGGCGACGGCAACCACTCCGACACGCACGGCGGCTCCCTCCTGCCCGACATGCTGCGCTGGATGTTCCGCGATGTGGCAAAGGACTAGCTTCGGGGGCCGGTATGCGCCTGAAGTCGTTCCGTCTGGCCTTCCTGTTGCTTGCCTTCGCTCCCGCGGTCCGGGCGGGCGAAGCGTTGGTTGAGGTCGCGCCGGATGTGCGGGGAGCTTGGGCCAAGCCCGAGGGACCGTGGGACGGGCGCGTCGTCCTGCTGTTTCACGGCATGGCTTCGGACATGGACGATGTCGGCGGCCTTTTGAAAAATCTGGCGCAGGACCTGGCCGCGCACGGCATCGCCAGCCTGCGCATCAATTTCCGCGGTGAGGGCGACGCCCGGCGCACAAAGATTGAGTCCACCTTTATCACCCGGCTGGAGGATGCGGCCGCCGCCCACGCCTGGGTGCGCGCGCAGAAAGGCACGGATGCCGGCCGCATCGGCGCGCTGGGTTTCAGCCTGGGCGGACCCACGGCGGTCATCACGGCCGCGCGGCAGCCGGGCTCCTTCAAATCCATCGCCGTGTGGTCGAGCCCGAGCGGCGATCTCTTTGCCCTGTGGAACGGGAGCGAGACGGCGCAGCGCGCCCTGCGCGAGGGCGAGGCGACGGAGGACATTCCCGGTTGGAAAGCGCTCACGACCAAGCGGGAGTTCTATGAGAGCTTCCGGGGTTTCGACTTTGATCAGGCGCTGAAAGAATATTCCGGGGCATTTCTCACGATCCGCGGTTCGACGGACCATGTGGCCAATCGCGACGCCGAGCTGGTGAAGCTCGCCCGAGGAAATCCGGCCGAAGCCGTGCTGCTCGGTGGGGCCGATCACATCTTCAATGTCTTCCAGCCCGAACTCGGCCACGCCGGGCGTGTGCGCGCCCTGACGGTGGCGTGGTTCGAACGGACGCTGTGAGCACGGCGTTCAGGCGGCGGTGACGTGTGAGCGCGGCTCCGCGGCTGCGCCCATGCCCGGGTAGAACGCGAGCGCGAGGAAGTCGGTGTAGAGCCGGCGCTGCTGCGTTTGCGCTCGGAGCGTCGGGGCGGGTTGCGGTGTGGGCGGACGACGGGGCGTCCGCGGACGGTTGGTTTTGTGTTTCATGGTGGGAAAGGGGGTGGACCTTTCCCCTCCGGACAGTGGCACCGGGGGCAACAAAAAAGCCCCTCCGGTGGACACCGGAGGGGCGAAAGTCGGACAGGACTTCAAAACCCTCGCGGCGCGCCTATGACGGCGGACACGACGACGGACGAGAGGCTGGAGGAGCCAATCGTAATGGTGGTCGTGAGAGCGGAGAGATTCATGACGGGATGAACAGGAAGCGAGGCGGCGGCCCTTGTCCACGCCGCGGAGGGCGTCCGGCCGGAATTGGGCGGAACTGTGCCGGTGTGCGCCCGACCCGAAGGGCCTCGGCTGGGAGGGCGGCGCCGGCGTGCCCGCCGGGCGGCGCGAAAAGGAAAATGGCGCGATGCTCTGAAACCCGTTGAAACGGTGCGGATATTCGGTGCTGATGGGGGGCTGCTGCATGCCCCACGACGTCACGCTCATCGCCACCATCGCAGTCGCCTTTGTCTTTGCCTTTGTGTTCGGCTACGCCGCCAGCCGCCTGCACCTGCCGCCGCTCGTGGGTTACCTGCTGGCCGGCGTTGCCATCGGGGTCGGGGTGAACGTGCTCGCGCTGAGCTCGCCTTTCTTCCGGGCCAATTTCGCGGCGAGTCTGGCGGCGGATGCGGGCATGGCCGGGCAGCTGGCGGAGATCGGGGTGATGCTGCTGATGTTCGGCGTGGGCCTGCATTTTTCCGTCCGTGATCTGATGGCGGTGCGGCGGATTGCGGTGCCGGGGGCGCTGCTGCAAATCGGTCTGGCGACGGCGGCCGGCGCGGTGCTGGCGAAACTGTTCGGTTGGACCTGGGGCCAGGGGCTGGTGCTCGGCTTGAGCCTCTCGGTCGCCAGCACCGTGGTGGTCCTGAAGGCGCTTGAGGCGCGAAACGCGGTGGCGACCGTCAACGGCCGGATCACGGTCGGCTGGCTGATCGTCGAGGATCTGGCGATGGTCGTGGCCCTCGTGTTGTTGCCGGCCTTCGCCGAGGCGTTGGGCGGGCACGTGCCGGCAGACGTCCACGGGCACGGCGGAGGCGAGAGCCTCGGGGCGGCGCTGCTGCAAACCTTCGTCCGGGTGAGCACTTTCGTGTTGATCGTGATGTTTTTCGGGCCGCGGGTGATGCCGTGGTTGCTGCGCCAGGTGGCGCGCACGGGTTCGCGCGAGCTGTTCACGCTGTGCGTGCTGACGGTGGCGATCGGCATCGCGTTCGCCTCGGCCAAGCTCTTCGACGTCTCGTTCGCGCTGGGGGCGTTTTTCGCCGGCGTCGTGCTGAGCGAATCGGAGCTCAGCCACAAGGCGGCCGAAAATTCGCTGCCTTTGCAGGACGCGTTTGCGGTGCTCTTTTTCGTCTCCGTCGGCATGCTCTTCAACCCGGCGATTCTGGTGCAGAACCCCCTGATGGTGCTCGCGGTCCTGGGCCTGATCGTGGTCGGGAAAACGGTGATCGCGATCGGGATCGGGCTGTTGTTCGGCTATCCCCTGAGCACGGGCCTGGTGGCGGCATCCGCGCTCGGCCAGGTGGGCGAGTTCTCGTTCATCCTCGCCGGGCTCGGGATGAGCTACGGGTTGTTGCCGCCGGAAGGTCTCAGCCTGATCCTGGCGGGTGCGCTGCTTTCGATCGCGCTCAATCCCCTCGTGTTCTGGGTGGCGGACCGGATCAACACCGCGGTGCGGGCCGACGCGCGCCTCCATCGCCGGCTTGAAGAGCGGGGCACCGCCAAGCTGCGGAGCATCGAGGCCGAGCTCGAGCGCGTCCGGCAGGAGCAGGCGGACCGTTCGCTCGCGCACAAGCGCTTCACCCCGGAGGAGCTGGTCAACCGTTTCCCGCTCTTCGCCAACCTGAACGCCGATCAGCGGGAGCTCCTGCTGCTGCACTTCGAAACCCTCGAGGCGCAGCCGGGCGACCGCATCATCCACGCGGGGGACAAGGCCGACAAGGCCTACTTCATCGCCCAGGGCGAGGTCGAGGTGACACCCCGGGAGAGCCGTGAAAAGATCAAGCTGCAGTCCGGCGCCTTCTTCGGCGAGATGGCCCTGCTCAGTGGCGCGGCGCGGTCGGCCGATGTGACGGCGCTGGATTACTGCAGGTTTCTCACGCTCAGTGCGCGGGATTTCCGGCTGTTCCTGAAAAAACATCCCGTCCTGCGCAACCAGATCGAAGCCAAGGCAAGGGAGCGCGACGCCATGAATTCCATGCCGCCCATGGGGACCGGAACCGCCGACCCGATGGGCCTCTCCGGCGGCGCGCCCTCCGCCTGAGCGAGGGGTGCGTTTCGCGCGCCGCAAAAAAACCCGCCGGATCGGGCGGGCTTGCGGGTGAGGCCGGACTCAGGACTTGTTCGGTCCGGCGAGGTTGAACTCCTTCAGGAGCGCCTCGATCTTGCCGGCGATGTCGCCGGAGGGATCACCGGGGTGCAGGCCGGCGTGGCGCACGGTGCCATCGGGCGCGATGATCGCCACGTAGGGAATGCCTTCGATGCCGTAGTCGGGATTGAAGACCTCCTGTTCGCTGAAGACCACGTCCCAGGTCATTTCCTTCGCCTTCATGAAATCCTTCATGAGGGCCATCTCGCGGGCCGGGTCGCCCTTGGTGTCGATGCGCTCGCCCATGTTGGCCACCATGCCCTGCACGCTGGTGACACCGAGGAAGGTGACGGGCGCGCCCTTGAAATGCGCGACGTGCTCGCGGATCTGGGGGAAGGAGGCGAGGCAGGGTCCGCACCACGTGGCCCAGAAATCCAGCACGACGACGCGGCCCTTGAGGGAGGAAAGGTTGGTGAGGCCGTCGCGGGAGGCCCACTTGAAGTTCAGCTCGGGGGCGGGCTTGCCGATGAGGGCGGCTTTGCGCTGCTCGGCCTTGGCGATCATTTCCACCTGCTCCAGCATCTTGACCACGGTGTTGGCGGCCTTGGTGCCGGGAAAGTCCTCCTTGATTTTCATCAGGGTGCGATGGCCGGCGGGGAAATCCTTAAGCACCTGGATGTAGAGCACGGCCTTCATCATGGGGATGTTGGCGACGGCATCGGTCTTCTCGTTCGCATGCTTGGCGAGGAGGGCATCGAACTCGGCGAGTTCGGCGGCGAGGGCCTCGCTGGTGGGCGGCGTGTCCTTGAGCTTGAGCGTGACCTTGTCCACCAAGGCCTTCAGCTCGACCATCACGGGGTCGGAGGGCTGGCGTTCACTGTTTTGCGCCCGGGCGGGCACAAGCGTGAAGGCCAGGGCGAGGAGGGAGACGAGCAGGGTGAAGGAGGAGCGCAGCTTCATGGGTGAGGGAGTGCCTGCACGAGAGGCGATTGGTGGCGGAACCGCAAAGCTATTTCAGCCGAGCCAACCGCAGCTGCAGGCTCGGAGCGAGGTTGGTCGTCGGAGCTCGCCGGGGCGTTCGCTCAGGATTTCGGCGTCAGCGGCGTGTGGTAGTAGATGACGATGTAGGTGCAGGGCTTGTCGCCGGCGTTGCGGAGGCGCGTCGTGGCGCGGGCGGCGAGGAAGAACACGGAACCGGGGCCGGCGGTGTGCAGCTTGCCGTCAATGTGCATCTCCACGAGACCCTCCTTCACGATGATGATCTCCTCCTGCAGGTGGAGACGCGGCTCGCCGCTGTTCTCGCCGGGGTTCAGCGTCGTGATGTGGCAGTGGGCCTTGTCGAGGGTCGCGGTCGGTCCGTCGAAGACGTCGCGGCGTGAGCCCTTGGGCGTGGGGATGACGGGCATTTTCTCCCAGTCATAGACGGCGGAAGACAGAGGTGTGGTTGGGCTGGTTTGGGCGGAAGACATGGGGGAGAGGAGCGCGGACAGAAGGCACCCGCCTACGCCGACGGCTACGGCGCGGCTCGTCCTGATGCTGCGCATCAGGCGAGGAAGAACGGGAAGGAGAATAGATTTCATGGTGGGGTGAGTGGTGCGAAAAAAAGCCCCGGCACGTCGGCCGGGGCGGGGAGTCATTTCACGCGGGTGGCTTTCCACTCGACCTTGGTGGTGCCGCCTTCGCGGTTGGGGCGTTCGATGGTCCCGGTGATGGAGTCGTCCTCGACCTTGCCGGCATACTTGATCGTGAAGCTGTTGCCGTTGAACTCGCGGGTGACGGTGAAGGCCACCTGGTCGTCCTTGAAGGAGGCGTCGCCGATGGGAGCATCGCCCATGCGGCCGGAGACGGTGCCGGTGAGCGCGCCGTCCTTGAGCGCGAGCTTGGCGGTGGCCTCCATCGGGCCGTTGCGGCCTTCGGTGGTCCACTTCCACGCGCCAGTGATGTCGGCGGCAAGGGCGGAGCTGGTAAGGATAAAAGCGGCGACAAGCGCCACGAGCAGGGAGCGGGGGTTTTTCAGGGGGCGCTAACGAGTGAAGTTCGAGGAGTAGGGACAGCCAAGTGGAAGACCGGGGGCGGGCATCACTTCGGAGCTTCGAGGCCGGTGCCTTGAACGTCATCGAGGGTGAGGAGCGGACCGGCGGAAACCGTGACATGAAGGTCGCGGAGTTCGGCGTCCCTCACGTGCGCGAGGGCCAGCCCTTTCGCGGCGGTGCCGGTGATGTTCGTGAGCCGCAGACCGACCACGGGTTTTTCCGGCGCCACCTGGATGCCGTCCACCACCGAGGCGGCGTTGCTCAGGCGGACGTTGTTGAAGCTCAGGTTGCGGGCCTCGGGATAGCCGACGAGTCCGGGCACAGGATCGTCGGCGGTGTTGGTATTGCCACCGACGGTGAGGTTGATGCGCAGGAAGCCGCCGCCGAGCACCTCGAGGTCGTCGCCGGTGATGTTTTCCGTGATGCCCGCGCGGCCGACGCGGGTCTTGATGTAGAGGGCGTGGGTCTTGGCGGTGAACTTGCAGCGTTCGATGCGGACGTTGCGCACGCCCGCGGAGGTCTCGCTGCCGATGCCGATGGAAGCAAAGCGCGTGCAACGCAGGTTGCAGTCGCGGATCACGACGTCCTCGGTGGGCCGGCCGAGGCGGGCGCCGTCCATGCCGCGGCCGGATTTCAGGCTGATGGCGTCGTCGCCGGTCTCGATGTCGCAGCCCTCGATCAGGACGTTCTTGCACGAGTCGATGTCGATGCCGTCGCGGTTGCCGCGGATGGTGAGGTTCCTGATGACGACGTCGGTGCAGAACGTCGGGTGCGTGGCCCAGTTGCCGCCCTGGGTGACGGTGAAGCCTTCCCAGCGGACGCCGGCGCAGTTCATCGGTTCGAGCACGACGGAGCCGCGCGGGTTTTGCGGTGCAGCCATGGCCGGGTTGCCCTCGATGCGGCCGGGGCCGATGATGCCGATCTGCTCGACGTTGGCGGCATGGATCAGCGCGCGGCGGCCGGGTTGCATGCGGCCTTCCCAGCGGATGTCGATGGTCGGGTAATCGGCGGCGTCGGGGCTGCCGAGGAGGACGCTGCCCTCTTCGAGGCGAATGACCGTGCGGTTGCCCTGCTGCACGCTGCCGATCAGGTAGCGGCCGGCGGGCACCACGACCTCGCCGCCGCCGTTGACGGCGCAGGTGTCGAGCGCCTGCTGGAAGGCGCGGGTGTCCTTGGTGACGCCGTCGCCGACGGCGCCGAAGTCGCGGACGCTGTAGGTGGCGGCGAACGCGGAGAATGCCGCGAAGCCGGCGGCAAGGACGGTGAAAAGACGAAGCGTCATCAGGGGGAGGTTTTGCGGTTTTCTGCGGCCGCGGCGTCGAGGTCGGCGTCGGCGGGGAACCAGTCGAAGACGATCTCGCGTTTGCCGAGCAGGTGGCGGTCGGTGAAGTTAAGGAGTGCGGTCCAGTCCTCGGCGTTGAACGTGTGGCCATGGCGCGAGTAGTGCACGCCGAGCCGGCCGGGCGCACCGAGCAGTTGGTAGGCGGGTTCGGCGCCGCGGAAGGAGGCCTGCACGGCGGCGGGCAGCGAGATGACGTCGGTGTCGCCTTCCAGAGCGAGGAACGGCCGGGGCGCACACAGCGCCAGGAACCAATGCTGGTCGAAGGGGAGTTTCTCGCGCTGGCCCCGGAACTGGCGCAGCTCGGGCGAGAACCAGTTCGGGTATTTCAGCTCCATGATGTCGAGCGTCTCGCTGCGGCGTGGGCCAGCAAAACGATATGCGCCCACGCCACCGCCGCCGGTCACGACGGGAGCCCCCAGCAGGCGTTCGTCGAAGGCCGCGGCGATCATTGCGGACTTTCCGTTCCGCGAGGCGCCGGTGATCACCATGAGTTTCGTGCGGTCGATCGCGGCGTCGGTTTCGAGGTAGTCGGCGATGCGCGAGGCGCCCCAGGCCCAGACGGCGAGGATGCCCCAGTCGTAGCCGGGATAGGCGGGAAGGAATCGGGTGGTGCGGAACGACCAAGTGCCGTCGGGTTCGCGCAGGGTGGTGTCCTCGGCGCAGTCGTTGGGATTGAACACGACCAGCGCATAGCCGCGGCGAAAAACCTCGGCGTGGCGCGTGGCCAGCGCCTCGGCCGTGGCGGAGCCGCTCCCCGGCGCGACGGAGGGACGGGGCGGCGGATTGTTGCCGGCACCGACGAAGAGCAGGACGTTCTCGCCCTTGCCCTGGTTCGGACCGGGCGGCAGCCGCGGAAGCGGGGTGGCGCCGGGAGGCGTGCCGGCTTGGAGGATGATCGCGGGAAACGGTCCGCCCTCGGCCGGCGTGAAGATGCCGATGTCGAGCGAGAGCTTTTCCTCCGGCCCGAAGCGAAGGCGGACGAGGCGGTATTTCACCTTTCCGTCGGCGACGGTCTCCGTTTGCACCTCAGTGCCTTTCACGTTGCCGGGTGCGGGTGGCATCTGGCCGGTGGCGTAATATTCGAGCGTGCGACGCATCTCCGCGCGGCGCTGCGGCCATTGGGCGGGGGAGGTCACGCGCGTGCCGTCGTGCATGACGAGCACATCGGGCAATTCGGGCCGGGCGGGCAGTTCCGCGACGCCTGGCAGTCGGCCCATGGGCGTGGTGATCGGCGGCAGGGGGATTTCCCGCGGATCGGGTCCGGTGACGGAAGCGGGCGTTTGGGCGCCGAGCAGTGCGGGCAACAGCAGCGCACACGCGGCGCGGGCAGACATCAGGTGGGGCATGGGGTGGGCGGCGAGGTGCGAAAACGCGGCGTGAACGGGGTCAGACGATCGGCTCGGGTTTTCCGGGGTCGGTCTGGTTGAGAAATTCCTCAATGTTGGTGTAGCCGTCCCGATCCGGATCGCGAGCGGCATCGGCGGAGTCGTTGGGGTCGAGGTTGTGCGTTTTCTCCCAGGCGTCGGGCATGCCGTCGTCATCACAGTCCGCGGGCGCGGCGGAGGCGTTCAGCACCGGCCAGCCGCCGACCTCCCGCTGCGAGTTGATCATCCGGCCGCTGTGCGTCCGCACGTGGCCGACGAGGCGCGTGTCCACGGCATCGCGTTTCGGCAGGTTGGCGCCGACGTTGGCAATCACGCCCTCCAGTGCGTCAGCGGCGGAGGTGGTGGTGACCGCAGGTGCAGGAAAGGCAGCGGCGACGACGGTGACGACGAGTTTGCCTGCGCGCGTCTCCCGCAGGTTGAAAAACCGGGTGTTGTCG
>CBINOW010000014.1:0-50167 GCA_966252395.1 uncultured Oleiharenicola sp.
CCTGCGACCCACCCGGAGCTGTTTGCCGCGCTGGCTGCGGCGCAAGCGGCGCTGGCTCCCGGCCTGCCGGTGACCCTCTATCAGTCGCAGCATGCCCGCGGCCTGAACGCGGCCATCTATTGCCTGCCCGGCGAGGCGCACATCGTGTTTGAGGGGAATGTCCTGCAACTGCTCGATTCCGCCGAACTGCGTGGCGTGATCGGGCATGAGCTGGCCCATTACCGCCTGTGGCAGGAGTCGGACGGGCGCTTTTTCCAAACGGACCGGATCACGCAGGCCATGGCGGTGGAGCCAAGGGCCGGTGCAAGCCATGTTGAGACGGCCCGGCTTTTGCGGCTCTACACCGAAATCTACGCCGACCGCGGGGCGCTGGCGGTTACGGGCGATGCCGGGCCGGTGATCTCGGGCCTCGTGAAACTCGGCACCGGTCTGGCTCAGGTGGACCCGGTGGCCTACGCCCGGCAGGCGGAAGAAATCTTCGCCCGCGTCAAAGTGAAGACGGAGGGGGTGAGCCACCCCGAGACCTTCATCCGCACACGTGCCGTCGGTTTGTGGGCGGCACGAGATCCGAAGGCTGATGCGGAAGTCCGGCGCATGATCGAGGGGGCGCCGAGCCTCGACAAACTGGACCTGCTTGGGCAGGTGCGCTTCCGCGACTGGACCCGGCGCTGGTTGCGGTTGCTGCTCCGCGCCACGTGGTTCCAGACCGAGACGGTGCGGGCGCACGCGCGGATGTTCTTCCCGGATTTCACCTTTGCTCCGGATGGGCACGCCGATGCCGGACTCATGGCCGAACTCACCGAGATGCCGGTGGGTGTGCGCGACTACTTCTGCTACCTGCTGCTCGATTTCGCAGCGGTGGATCCGGAGATCGAAGACGAGCCGTTGAAGGAGGCCCACCGCCTTGCGCGCCAGCTCGAGTGGGATGACCGGCTGGAGACGCTGTCAGTCAAGGAACTCAAGCTCAAGAAACGGGACGCCAAAAAGCTGCACGAAGAGGCCGTCGGCGGCGCGGTCCCGCCGCCGGAGGTTGCGCCATGAGCGAGCAGATCCCGTCCTTCCTCGCCTTTCTCCGCCGCGGCTGCGAGGCCGGCGGCTTCGGCACCGACGATGTGCTGGGCGCGGTGCTGCCGCTTTTCCTCCAGGTCAACGACGCCCATCAAAACGGGCTGGTCGCCCCGCTTGAGGGCTTGGATGCGATCGCCGTCGAGGACATCCGGCTGACGCTGGCGGAGTCCGGGATGCGTGCGCCGCGGAAAAACGCCGGTCGGATCGCGGAACTGCAGAAGCCCGCCGGCGGTGCGGTTGAGGTCATCGGCGAATCCAAACTCACCTCCGAGCTGGACGATGGTCGCCTGGTGCAGGAAGACCTGCTCATCGGTCGCGGCGGGGAGGAGCCAAGCCAGCCGGTTTTCCTGCCCGGTTACGTCTCCTGGGAGCATCGCTGCGGCCATCACGACCAGTTGACCGACATCTTTTCGCTCGGACTGGTGCTGACCAGCCTGGCCTGCGGCCTCGATTTCACGGACGAGGATGACCTGCGCCTTTTTGTGCGCCACCGCGGGAACCTCTTCGCGCTCAACGAACACCTGCACCCGGTTCTGGCCGGGGTCATCGCGCAGATGACGGAGCTGAACCGCCATCGCCGCGCGCAGGCGATCGAGCCGCTGGTGTCGCGGCTTCGGAACTACCGCGAGCAGTCGGCCGACGGCATTGCGGATTTCCGGCGGCTGCCCGGGTTCAACGAGAGCGCTCCGCGGGAACGGGGGCACATCATTCTCTCGCACCTGCGGAACCGGCTCTTCGAGATCTCGCGCCGCAACCGGCTGATCCATTTCCGCCCGACCCTGCAGACGCTCAATCTCACGCTCGCGTCGGTGCCGCTGCTGCTCGATCACCGCAACATCAGGCCCGAACAGCTCTTCCTCTGGACCCCGAAGCTGGCCGGCGCGCTTGCCGACGGCGATGCGATCATGCTGGGCAACTACGTGCGCTTCGAGGACGCCCCCTACGCCGCCGGCGTGCTCGACCAGATCATCGCCAGCGAACGGCGCGACCGGCATGAATTCGGGTTTTCCCAGCTGCGCCTCGTGCTCTGTTTCCTGCGCTGGCACAATCTCAAGGAAGAGCCACAGGAGCGCATCCACTCCCCGCTGCTGCTGCTCCCGGTCGAGCTTGCGCGGCGCAAGGGCGTGCGCGACGCCTATGTGCTGAAGCCGCTGGCGTCCGAAGCGGAAGTGAACCCCGCCTTGCGACACCATCTCCGGCAGCTCTACGGCCTCGACCTTCCGGAGTCGGTGGATCTCGCCGCCACGACGATGGACGCGTTTCACGCCCTGATCGCCGGGCAGATTCTCGCCAGCGAACCCGGCGTGACCCTGCACAAACGTGACCGGCCGCAGATCGAGCTGATCCACGAGCGGGCGCGCCAGCGCCTCGACCAGTTCCGCCGCCGCCAGCGCCTGGCGGGACGGGAGGCGGCGCGGCTCGACTCGATCGACTACAGCTACGCGCGCGACAGCTTCCGACCCGCCGGTTTGCAGCTGTTCCTGCACCGGGTGAAACCGGCTCCGCTGCCCTTTGCCCATGTTGCCGGCCGTCCGCCCGCGCCCAGGCTGCCCCACCTGATCGAACCCGCCGACCCGGCCGGCGGTGCGGCACCGGCCGAGACCGGGCAGCAATTTTATGCGCTCAAGGAGCCGCAGGGATCCGGCAATCCCTACGACTGGGATTTTGACCTCTGCAGTCTCACGCTGGGCAACTTCAACTACCGCAAGATGTCGCTGGTGCGCGATTACGCCGAATTGCTGGAGCAGACCCGACCGGGGCGGGCGTTTGAGGGCGTCTTTTCACTCCAGCCCCGGGCCGCCGAGTCGCCTCCCGCCCCGCTGCCGCTGGCGGATCAGTTTTCCGTTGTGGCCTGCGATCCGACCCAAACTCAGGCGGTTGCCCGCGCGCGGCGCGGCAGCAGCTACATCATCCAGGGCCCGCCCGGCACCGGCAAATCCCAGACGATCACCAATCTCATCGCCGACTATGTGGCCCGCGGGCGGCGCGTGCTGTTTGTCTGCGAGAAGCGCGCGGCCATCGACGTGGTGTTCCACCGCCTCGGCCGGCAGGGCCTAGACGAACTTTGCTGTCTCATCCACGACTCCCAGACCGACAAGCGGGAGTTCATCCGCAACCTCAAGCAGACCTACGAGTCGTTTCTCAACCAGCCGCTGGACGAGGCGCTGGATGCGCGGCGCGCCGAGCTGCTGCGGCTGATGGAGATCGAGCTGACGGCCCTGAGGCGCTGGAACGAAACCCTTGCCGCCCGGGTTGACGGCTGCAGCCTGACGGTGCGCGAGCTGCTGGCGCGTCTGGTGGAGCTGAGGGATGCGGCGGCCCCGCTGGACCCGCTCGCGCGGGAACTGGTGCCGCCCTACGCCCTCTGGTCGCCGCATGCGGAGCTCGTTCGCAGTCTTTCCGCCGCGCTTGCCCGGATCAACGGCGTGCCCGCGTTTGCCGCGCACACCTTCCGGCGGCTCACCGAGCGCGCGCTGGTCGGACCGCAGCCGCTCGCCACCATCACTGCCGCGGCTGACGAGAGTGAGCGCCGGCTGGCGGCGATCGGCAAGGTGCTCGACGCCCTGGGTGAAGCGGTCCCCACCCGGACCCTTGGGGACATCGACGCGGTGATCGGCTACGCCGCGCACGTCGCACCGCTCGCCGCGGCCGACGCGCTTGATCTCCTCAACCCGCGCGCCGCGCGCACGAAGAAAACGGCCAAGGCCTTGCGCGACTGGCGCAACGCCCAGACCGCCGTGACCAAGGCGCGGTCGGCCAACACCCGCTGGCGGAAGCCTCTGCCGCCAGCAGACACGACGGCGGCACTCGAACAGGCGCGCGGTTACGAGGCCTCCGTGCTCCGCTGGCTGCAGCCCGGTTTCTGGCGGCTCCGGCGGATCGTGAACGAGGCCTACGATTTTTCGGCACACACTGTTCAACCGGCATGGTCGCAGGTGCTGGCCGCACTGGCCGCCGAGCACGCGGCGATGGAAGCGGAGGCGGCGGCACGACTCGGCCTCGAGGAGGCCCTGGGTGAGGTGCCGGCGGACGAAGGAATCGCCCTGCTGGAGGACCTGCCGGCGCGCTTGGAAGCGCTGCCCGCTCCGGCGCGGGCGTTGCATGCCTACCTCGTCGAAAATTCCGAGGCGACCTATGTGGTGGAAAACCTGGCCGGCGCGCAGCCCGACATGCAGAAGCTGAGGGAGAATCTTGAGCTGACGATGGACGGTTACGCCTCGCTGGACCGGCCGGGCCTGGTCGCCGAGCTGCGCCAGCTTCGTGCCGATCTTGTCTGGCTGCCCGATGTGCTGCCGCTGCTCGCGGAGGTGTTCCGGCTTCCGCCCGATCTCCAGCGCGCCCTGCGACAGCTACCGCTGTCCGACCGGCAGTTGGAATCCGCCATGGCTGGCAAAAGCTATGAGAACGTCACCCGCGGGGACCGCACGTTCGAAGCAACCGGTGGCGGCGTGCTGGCACGGCGGCTGACGCGCCTGCAGGAGCACCACCGGGAATGGCTGGCGGTCAACGCGCGTTGGATACACCAGCAGGTTCGCCGCGAATTTCTCCGCAAGGTCCGGATCTCCTCAACCCCGGCCGCCCAGCTGGAACCGGAGGAGAAGGAGCTGAAGCGCCGCTACGCCACCGGCCGGCGCGAACTCGAGCATGAGTTTGCGAAGACGATGCGGCACCGTTCCATCCGCGACCTCGCCGGTGACGAAACCGGCGCCGTCCTGCGCGACCTCAAGCCCGTCTGGCTGATGAGCCCGCTCAGCGTTTCCGACACCCTTCCACTTTCCCCGGATCTGTTCGATGTGGTGATCTTCGACGAGGCGAGCCAGATCCTCGTGGAGGAGGCCGTGCCCGCCGTCTCGCGGGCCGAGCAAATCATCGTGGTGGGCGACGAGATGCAGCTGCCTCCGACCAATTTTTTTTCCGCCACCCGGTCCGACGACGAGGCGCTGGTCGAGGATGAGGAGGCCGGTGCGATCATCGAGGATCTCGACGCGGAAAGCTTCCTCACGCAGGCGGCGCGGAACCTGCCCGCCACGATGCTCGGCTGGCATTATCGCAGCCGTTCCGAGGCGCTGATCAGCTTTTCCAATCATGCCTTCTACGAGGGTCGGCTCCTCACCGTGCCCGACCAGCGGGGAACGAAACATGCCCGCGGGGAGATCACCGTGCAGAACCCTCTCGAGGGACGGACTAATGTTGCCGCCCTGCTCACCCGCAGCGTTAGTTTTCATCACCTGCCCGGCGCGATCTATGAGAACCGGCGCAACACCGACGAGGCGGACTACATCGCGGGACTTCTGCGCGAACTCCTTGGCGATGCGGACCGGCCCAGCATCGGAATCGTTGCTTTCTCCGAGGCGCAGCAGGGCACCATCGAGCAGGCCATTGACCGGCTGGCCGCCGAAGACACCGCGTTCCGCAACCGGCTCGAAGACGAGTATGAGCGGGAGGACGACGGCCAGTTCAACGGACTATTCGTGAAGAATCTCGAGAACGTGCAGGGCGACGAGCGCGACGTGATGCTGCTCAGCATCTGCTACGGCTACGACCGGAACCGCCGCATGCTGATGAATTTCGGCCCGATCAACCAGCGGGGTGGCGAGAAGCGGCTCAACGTGATCTTCTCCCGGGCGCGCCGGCACATGGCGGTGGTCAGCTCGATCCGGCACTTCGACATCACCAACGACTTCAACGACGGCGCGAACTGCCTCCGCAATTTCCTCGAGTATGCCGCCGCGGTCTCCGCGGGAGAGGCCGCGACCGCCCGCCGGGTGTTGCAGGCGTCCAATCCTCTGGGGCCTGCGCGCAGCGATGCGGCGGCCGCGGACATCGTGGCCACGCAGTTGGCGGCCGCCCTCGCCGGAGAAGGCTGGGTCGTCGAAGCCGGCGTCGGGCAGTCCACCTTCAAGATCCCGCTCGCCGTGCGCGGACCGGAGCGGGAGGGTTACGCCCTTGGCATCCTGCTCGACGATGCCGCTCACTATGCGCAAACGGACCTGTTGGAGCGCTTCGTCCAGCGCCCCGGCCTGCTCGAGGCCTTCGGCTGGCGGCTCGCCACGGTCTATACCAAGGACTGGCTGGCGGATCCGGACGCGGTCTTGCGCCGCTTGCGGCGCCTGCTGGCGGGTGAGTCCGAACCGGAACCGCTGTCCGAACTTCCCGAAGAACCATCGGAGCTGCCGCCGGCCGCGGTGGAGGAACCGGCCGCTGCTTATGAGACCGCCGCGCCTGAGGCCTCGCCGCCGGTCAAAAGCGCCCCGGTGCCGGAGACAATCTCGCTGCGGCGGTTCGTGTCCACGGAGGATGGAGCGAGCAAATTCTGGGAAGTCAGCGTGGCCGGGGTCGAACTCACCGTCCGTTTCGGCCGGATCGGCACCAAGGGGCAGACGCAGATGCGCGCGTTCACCACGGCAGAGGCGGCCCAGCGCGAGCAGGCCAAGCTCATCCGGTCCAAGTTGGCGAAAGGCTACACCGAGGAAACGGTGACAAACTGAGGCGCAACGCCTCAGGCCAGTTTCAGTCGCGCGAAAGCGCCGGTCGCCTGATCGTGAAAATCGATGACCGCGTGGCGGTGCGCCGGGCCGAGGGTGCAGAGGTAGCGGCAGGTCGCATAGGCGGCGCGCAGCGCCTGATATTCCGAGAGCCATCCTTGATATTCGATTTCGTCCCGGCCGCTGAGGCGCGGAAAGACAACACGATGGGTGCGGCAATGCATGCGATGGGGCTTCGGGGTCAACCGCGCGCGGAAACAGCCCTGCTTGGCGCAGAGCAGGGCGTAGAGATGATCGGCGTTGAAAGCCCGCAGGAGTTGGTGCGTCTCGGGTGATTTCGGGTCGAATTTCCGGCCGGTGATGATCATCCGGATGCCGTTGTGCGTCTCGTAGAGCCGCAAGCCGAGCGACCGCAGCCCGGGTGCCTGGGCGCGCTGCCTCACAAACTCCACGATGCGCGTTTTGCGGCGCGCGAGGTCGCGGTCCCGCCCGAAAAATATCTCCCGCCACGTCAGGCGGGGTTCATCGATGTCCACGAACATGAGATCGGAAGAATTCAGGACCTCGGCGCCGTAGCGGTTGCGGGTGACGATGTTGTCCGGGTTCACCCGCAACACGATCTCCTCGCGGATATCGGCCTCGTAGGCGGGGTCGGGGTGACGGCCGGTGCGGGCGCGCTCGACCGCCCGGGCGAGTCGTTGCCGCGCATCACGGACCGCGTCAGCCACGGAGAAATCCGAGCCCCCGTGGCAACGCACGCGCTGCGGCACGCCGCCGATTTCGATCTGTTCTTCAATCCGGGTCCAGTGGCTGAAGATGCGCATCTCGTCTCCACGTTGGGATCAGGGAGCAGGGTGGGCTAGCCGATTTTCACCTTCGTGGTGCGGCCTGAGGACTTGCCTCCGGCGGATTTTCGGAGATGCTGACGGCATCGTAACATCCGGGGTGGCCGGGTGGCAATGGCCCGGCCAGGGCGGTTCGCACCGCACCCGGAAATTCCCGCACCCACGTTTCCACGTATGCCATGAAAACCATCGGATGGTCCTGCGCTGTGGCTGTTGCTGGAGTTCTGTTGGTTGCTCTGGTCGGCGGCTGCGCTGCCAAGCGCGAGGTCACGGTGGATTCGATGGTCGAGCCCACGTTCAACGGCCAGCCGTCGCGGTCCTACGTGATCCGCACCAAGCAGCAGGGTCGCGAACCGGTCAGCGAGTTGCGCGACCAGGAGGCCGTCCAGCACATCAAGACCGCCCTCTCCGCCCAAGGCATGTGGGAAGCCCCCAACGCCGAAACGGCGGACCTCATCGTCGAGGTGGACTACGGCATCGATGATCCGCGGATCCGCTTCGATATCATCCCCGCGCCCATCTACACGGGCGTGGTGCCCGACGAGTCCGTCCGACAGGTGCCGGCGACCAATGCGCCGGAGGTCAGCGGCGGGGGCGGTTTCACCATCGGAAGACTGCGGGGCCCCGATCACAACGAGATCACCGTGGCCGTCGTCGTGCGCGAAAAGCACCTCACGATTTCAGGTCGGGAAAACAAGCCCGTGGCCGAGGGCCGGCCGCCGCCCGAGGTCTTCCGCGTCAGCGCCTCCATTGAGGATGAAAGCACGGACCTGCGCGGCAGCCTCCCGGTGCTGGCCTCGGTGGTCATGGACAAGCTCGGCCAGCCGACGGAGGGCGCCGCCATGCAGACGATCAAGGAGAACAGCGAGGCGGTGGACTTCATCCGCCGCGGGATGTAGGCGCCGGCGGCGCGCTCAGGTTCCGGCGGTCGGACCCGGCTTGGCGATCGTCTCGCCAACGACGAGCTCGGCCTCGACGAGGATCTTGCGGCGCGGCGCGGTGGGGTGCTGGATCCGGTTCACGAGCCGTGTGACGGCGGCGGAACCGATCTGTTCATGCGGCACGCGCATCGAGGTGATGCGTTTCTGGCCCGTGGCGGGGTCGAGGCCGTCGAATCCGGTGATCGAGACATCCTCGGGCACCCGCAGCCCGCGCAAGGGCAGGTCGATGGCGAGCTGGTAGGCCTGGTGGTCCGCCGCGCAGACCCAGGCAGTGACCTGATCGTCGCGCACGATGCGGGCGACGGCGTCTGCTGTCTGTGCGGGGGAGAGACGCGGGGTGTTTTTGTCCACGTTGAGCACCCACTCGGGGCGAAACGGCAGGCCTTGCAGGAACAGCGCCTCCACATAACCGCTGAAGCGTCGCGCCACCCAGTGGCCGCCGATCGGGTAGTCCCACGAGAGAAAACCGATGCGCTTGTGGCCGGCGGCGGCGAGGCGCTCCACCAACGCGACCATCGCGGAGGCGTCGTCGGTGTCGATGATGTCGATGCCCGGCTGGTTGTAGCTTTCGAGCACGGCGACGGTGCAGAGACGCTGGGAGATCATCTCCACGGCCTTCTCGGCAAAGGGGTAGATGAGGATCACGCCGCGCCAGTTGCCCTGGCGCATGTTGCGGATCACGGGCTGGCGGCCGGTCTCGGGGTGAAAATCCACGGGCGCCTGGTAGCAGACGTCGATCGTGACATGCTCAATCTCCGCGCGGTCGCGGATGCCCTTCAAAATGTAGGGGAAGGTGGCCATCACGACGTTGCCCGCGGGCACGCCGATCAGGACGCCGACGGTGAGGGCCCGGGAATTACGGCCGCGGCGCCCCATGCGACCGGGCGTCTGCTGGTAACCGAGCTGCTCGGCGAGTTCCTGCACGCGCTGCCGCGTCTCCGCACTGATGGCGGGATGATTGGCGAGGCTGCGCGAGACGGTGGCGCGCGAGAGATTGAGCCGTTGCGCGATCAGTTCCTGGTTAACGCGGGACATGCCCATGGGAGCGCCCGAAAGGGGCGCGTTGAGGGTTCGCGGAATGGGGGTGGGGCTTCAATGACGGAAAGCACAGTCTCCCGGAAAAGTTGTGCAACAAAATAAACACAATTGCACAAGAATCTGCGCATAGAATTTCTTATCTTAACTTAAATATACTGTAAGTGAGCTATTTAAATTATGCATCGCTCGGAAATATAGCGTGCAACAAACTATGCACATAAAAATTGACAGAGATGCACATCCGTCGCTCTCCTTAAGGCAGATATTCGGTTTCTTCCGGATGCAATCCTCCCCAACCCCAACCTTCTCGGTCTGCTGACGTGCGTCTGTTTCCGTCGTTGGAAACCGCCGCCGTGAGTTGCTCCGAGTTCACCAAACCACCCCCATGAACCTCAAACAGCGTTCCGCCTACTACGCGGGATTAATGATTGGCGCGGCCGCGCTTTCGACGTGGCCGCTCGTGGCTTCCGCCCAGCAGGCGGCCACCACTTCGGCTCCGACCAAGGAGGACGAAGAGAAAGTCGTGCACCTGTCTCCCTTCGTCGTCACCACGACCAAGGACAAGGGCTACCTCGCCACCAACTCCATCTCCGGCACCCGCCTCGACACGGCGATCAAGGAGCTGCCGATGCCCATCGAGGTCATCACGGAGCAGTTCCTGCGCGACACCGGTGCGGTGGACCTGCGCCAGAGCCTGCGTTACAGCGCCGGTATCGTGCTGCAGTCGCAAAACGACCAGGGTTCGAACGCGTTCTACGGCGCGGGCGGCGTGCACAACCCCGAGGGTGCGACCGCCAACAAGACCCAGTCTTCCTACAAGATCCGCGGCTATGTGTCCGACATCGTCCTGCGCGACGGTTACCGCCGCCAGAGCGCGACCGACTCCATCAACATCGGCCGTATCGAGGTCATCCGCGGCCCCGCCGCCCTGCTTTACGGCATTGGCAACTTCGGCGGCATCGTGAACTACCTGCCCAAGGCCCCGCAGTATAAGCAGGCCACCAGCCTCGGCGTCGTGTATGGCAGCGACAACTTCAAGCGCGCCTGGCTCGACACCACCGGCCCGCTCCTGACCGACAACGACCAGGCCGCCGCCTACCGCCTGACCATGGCGGTGCAGGACACCGGCAACTACACCGAGCTCTACAACGAACACCACTGGTTCGTTTCCCCGAGCTTCGCGTTCCGTCCCTTCCCGAAGACCAACATCGCCGTGGACTTCGAGTTCGGCGAGCAGAGCGAGGAAGCGCTTGGCTTCCAGAGCGTGCGCGCCCGCTCCGACATTGACGGCATCGGCCAGGCCGACCGCCTTCAGAGCTCCGGCTTCGTGGAGTTCGCCGGCAAGGATAACCGCACGATGCGCTGGTCCGGCCCCGACACCTTCCGCGATTCCGAGCAGAACAACATGCGCATCCAGCTCACCCAGGAGCTGCTCCCCGGCCTCAATCTCCTCGCCGGTTACAACCGCTCCAACGTGGACTTCAAGGCCCGCGACGTGAACGGCTCCATGCGCCAGAACATCGGCCCCGTCGCCCTCCGCGACACCATCACCGTGATCCCGCTCGACTCGGCCAACGGCAGCAGCGAGTTCACCCGCACGCAGACGCCCAACACGATCTTCGAATACCTCTGGACCCGGAACCAGGAGGAGAACACCCGCGACCAGGCCCGCATCGAGGCCAACTGGGCGTTCAAGCTCTTCGAGGACCGCAAGTGGCTGAAGATTGACAACAGCTTCCTCGTCGGCCGCTCGATCGAGAAGGCCGACCGCACCACCATGCTCAACCGCACGGCCAACAACACCTTCAACTACAAGAAGCCGACCGACACCTCCTACATCGTCTTCGGCAAGCAGGGTGACGGCACGGCGGACGTGCCCATGGTGGACGTCAACCGCATCATCTCGCACGCCGAGAACACCGGCGACTACGCCATCTACCAGGGTAAGTTCCTCGACGACCGCCTCGTCCTTGTGGCCGGCATGCGCCGCGACAAGAACGACAATGCCGTCGACACCGCCGTCTATCACCCGACCGCCAGCTCGAGCAAGGTCTCCCGCCCCTCGCAGAGCGAGGATACGCAGCAGTTCGGCGCGACCTTCCGCATCACGCCGCGCATCAGCGTTTACGCGCTCCAAGCCGAGGGCCTCCAGCCCAACTTCGACGGTCTGCGCGACCCGGCCGGTGACCCGCTCGGGCCCACGATCGCCAAGAGCAAGGAGTTCGGCCTCAAGGTGGACTTCTTCGAGGGCCGCATTTCCGGCACGATCAGCAAGTTCAAGATCGAGCGTTCCGGCGTGCCCTTCGGCCAGTGGTGGATGCCGACGCTTAAGAACACCTTCGATGCGAACCGCCCGATCATCTACAACGTCGGCAACTTCAGCCCGAGCAGCGTGGCCGGCGGCAGCAACGGTGGCAACGGTGCCGCCGACGCGGCTCTCCCGCAGTGGAACGCCGGCGTCACCGCCGGTTCCATCTACCAGAAGAACGGCCAGTGGTATGTGAACGCCTCGCAGACCTCCGGCGCCGCCTACCTCGACCGCGTCTTCGACCTCACCAAGACCACGAACCCCGGCTGGCCCGGCTGGCTCTACATCGCCGACGCCGAGACCAACAACAGCTGGGAAGACCGCGGCGACGGCAACGGCTACCAGTCCTACGTGCAGCAGCAGGACGAGTCCGACGGCTGGGACGCACAGCTGATGTTCACGCCCAACGACAACCTCCAGTTCGTGCTCACCTACGCCCACACCAAGCGCGTGATCACCAACCCCGGCAAGTTCATCAAGTATCCGCATCCCGAGAACCGCTGGGCGATCTGGTATTTCCCGGACAGCAACTGGGGCCTCACCGGCTACTCGCTGGACGAGGTTTACACCGATCCGGCCGACACCTCCACCTGGACCGGCATCGGCTGGGGCGCGGGCCAGAGCCGTGACGACACGCCGAAGCACTCGGTCAGCGGCTGGGCCAGCTACCGCTTCACGCAGGGCGCGGCCAACGGCCTCGTTCTCGGCCTCGGCGGCCAGTGGGATTCCGAGCGCGAATACTTCTCCGGCATCACCGTCGCCGGCCAGAAGCAGACCAACGGCAAGGGCGAGCTCACCATCCTGAAGCACAAGGCCCGCCTCAACCTCGACCTCATGGTCCGCTATCCGTTCAAGATCAGCGAACGTGACGCCTTCGTGCAGCTCAACGTGAACAATCTCGCCGACGACAAGGATCTCTACGGCCTGATCTACGCGCCGGGCCGCAGCATCAAGCTCGAGTTCGGTTACAGCTTCTAAGGTTAAACTGGGTTAACGGGCGTGCATCGGCTTTGGGTCCGGTGCACGCCCCGCCCCCGGGTGGAACGCGGCCTCCGGACGCGTTTTCCGCCGGCGCGCGACGAAGCGCGTCCGGAGGCCGCATTCCACCTCTACGCTTCATGATTCTCCTCATCCCCGCGGTCGGAGGGCTTTACGCCCCGGCAGAGGCCGGTTGCAATCGGCGCCACCCCTCCAACCCCGCATCCCTGTGAGCACCACCTCCCCTGAACGTCTCTCCTTCCGCGAAAAGTTCGCCTACGGCCTGGGCGACACCGCCTGCAATTTCTGTTTCCAGGCGATCAACATCTTCCTGGCGATCTACTACACGGACACCTTCGGCCTCGATGCCGCCGCCGTCGGCACGCTGATGTTCGTTGTCCCGTTCGCCGTCGCCTTCCTCAACCCGGTCATCGGCGCGCTCGCCGACCGCACGCAGACCCGCTGGGGCAAGTTCCGCCCCTACATTCTCTGGGGCTCGCTGCCCCTCGGCGTGCTCGCCTGGTTCCTGTTCGCCAGCCCCGATCTCAGCCCCGGCGGCCGGCTGGCCTACGCCTACGTCACGTATTCCCTCATTCTCGTCTTCTACGCGGTCGTGAACACGCCCTACGGCGCGCTCATGGGCGTGATGTCGCCCTCGTCCGACGACCGCACCTCGCTCAACTCCTACCGCTTCGCCTGCGCCTTCCTGGGCGCGTTCCTGATCGGCGGTTTCGTGCCGGACCTGAAGGAGATGCTCACGCCCGCCGGTGGCTCGGCCGCCGACGGCTACCGCAACACCATGGCCATCTTCGCCGTGCTCTCCGTGGCGATGCTGTTGTTCACGTTCTGGAACACCCGCGAACGCGTCGTGAATCCGCCCGAGCAGAAAAGCTCGCTGCGCGAGGACCTCGGCGACCTGAAGTCGAACTGGCCGTGGATGGTCCTGTTCTTCGTCGGCTGCCTCAATCTCGCCAACGTCGGCCTGCGCAGCGGCGCCGGTGCCTACTATTTCAAGTATGTTCACGGCAACGAGGCGGCCATGGGCAATTTCAACAAGGTCGGCTTCCTCTGCTTCATCGCGGGTGCGCTGGCGACGAAGCTGTTCACCGCCCGCTGGTCGCGCCGGTCGCTGCTGATCGTGCTGACCCTGGTCAACGGCGGCGGCATGTTCGCCTGCTACTTCGTGGACCCGCACAACCTGCCGCTGCTCTACGCCTGCAACATCGTCGCGAGCTTCGCGGCCGGCCCGACGCCTGCCATCGTGTGGTCGCTCTACGCCGATACGGCCGACTACGGCGAATGGAAGTTCCGCCGCCGCGCCACCGGCCTGCTCATCTCCGCCATGGTGCTCGCCCACAAGCTGAGCATGGCCCTCGGCGGAGCCATGATCGGGTGGCTGCTGGCCTACTACGGCTTCGTGGCCAACCTCGAGCAGACGCCGCGGGTGCTGCACGGAATCTCCCTTATCTTCAACGTGCTCCCCGGCATCCTCGCGCTCGGCGCGGGCTTCGTCTCGATCCTTTATCCGCTCGACGAGGCGAAAATGAAGGAGATCGAGCGTGAACTCGCCGCCCGCAAGGGAGCGCCCGCCCCCGCCTGAAAATCATGAAACGTCTCCTGACCACCCTTCTATTTGCCACGTCCCTGCACGCCGCTCCCTCCGGCTGGGAACTCGTCTGGTCCGACGAATTTGACACCGGCAAGCAGCCTGATCCCGCGAAGTGGGCCTACGACGTCGGCGGCCAGGGCTGGGGTAATCGCGAGAAGCAGTTCTACACCGACGCCCGCCCGGAAAACGCTCGCATCGAAAACGGCCATCTCATCATCGAGGCCCGCCGCGAAAAGTGGGAGGGCAACGACTACACCTCCGCGCGCCTCGTCACGAAGAACAAGGGCGACTGGACCTACGGCCGCTTCGAGATTCGCGCCAAGGTTCCGCTCGGTCGCGGCACGTGGCCGGCGATCTGGATGCTCCCGACCCAGTGGGACCTCGGCAACGGCAACTGGCCCGACGTCGGCGAAATCGACATCATGGAACACGTCGGCTACGACCCGGGCGTCATCCACGCTTCGACGCACTCACAGAAGCACCAGTGGCGCATCAACACCCAGCGCACGGCCAAGATTGCAGTGCCCGATGCCGGCGAGACCTTCCACACCTACACGCTGGAGTGGGACGAGAACGAGATCCGCATGTTCTTGGACGACCGCCACTACTTCACGTCACGCAAGGACGGCGGCGACTGGACCTCGTGGCCGTTCTTCCGTCCGTTCCACCTCGTGCTCAACGTCGCCGTCGGCGGCGATTGGGGTGGTGCCCAGGGCATCGACGAAGCCATCTGGCCGCGCCGGATGGAAGTGGACTACGTGCGTGTTTACCGGAGGAAAGCTCCCTGAACCCTTCCGCCTTCAGTTCCGCGGTGACGCCTTCCGGCCGGACGATCATCTGGCGGGATGAATTCGGCCAGCCGCCGGGCAGCGGCCCGGATCCCGCGCGCTGGTCGCACGACCTCGGCGCCAGCGGCTGGGGCAACGCCGAACTCCAGGCCTACACGGCGGAGCGCGCGAACTGCGAAGTCATCGAGGACCCGGACGCGCTCAATGGTCGCGCGCTCGTCATTCGCGCGGTGCGCTCGGCCGCCGGCGATTACACGTCCGCCCGGCTCAACACGCAGGGCAAGTTTTCCGTCACCCACGGCCGCATCGAGGCGCGCCTGAAGCTGCCGCGCGGGCAGGGGATCTGGCCGGCGTTCTGGATGCTGGGCGACGGCTTCGGCCGCGTGCCGTGGCCGGCCTGCGGCGAGATCGACATCATGGAAATGATCGGCCACCAACCCGGCACGCTCTACGGCACGCTGCACGGTCCCGGTTACTCCGCGGGCGAAGGGCTGGTGAAGTTCACCGAGCTGCCGGCCGGCGCAGCCTTTGCCGACGCCTATCATGTTTTTGCCGTGGAATGGAGCCCCGGGCGCATGGACTGGCTGCTCGACGGAAAAGTCTACCACACGCTCACGCCCAGCAACCTGCCTAAGGGTGCGCCCTGGGTCTTCGACGACACGCCGTTCTTCCTCCTGCTCAACCTCGCCGTCGGCGGCAAATGGCCCGGTTACCCCGACGCCACGACGCAGTTCCCGCAGGAATACCGCATCGATTACGTGCGGGTTTACTCGCTCGCGTAGTTGTAGGGCGGGGTCTCCGAACCCCGCCTCGATCGTGATATTGCCCTCGGGTAAAGGCGGGGTTCGGAGACCCCGCCCTACAAATCAAGCCGCGCTGATCGGCTGGCGGTCGCAATTCATCTCTCTCCCATGCTCCGTCGCCTTCTTGCCTTCGCGGTCCTCGCCCCCGGCCTCTGCGCCGGCCCCTCCGTCTTCACCCAACGTCCGGACGACCCGAGCGCAGTTTACGTCACGCCCGCGGACTTCGGCGTGAAAGCCGACGGTATCGCCGACGACACCGCCGCGCTGCAGGTCGCCATCAACCGCGTGCAGGAGACGACGCGGCGCGGCATCGTTTTCATTCCGTCGGGCCGCTACCGGCTTACTTCGGCGCTGCTCGTGTGGAGCGGCATCCGCCTCATCGGCTACGGCGAGACGCGCCCGGTGCTCGTGTTGGGAGAAAACACGCCCGGTTACCAGGAGGGCGAAGGAAAGTATCTCGTGCACTTTGTCAGCAAGCGTCCGGCCTCGCCCGACCAGCCCGTGCGTGATGCGAATCCCGGCACGTTCTACTCGGCGATGAGCAACCTCGACATCGAGGTTCGCGACGGCAATCCGGCCGCCGTGGGCGTGCGTTCACATTTCGCCCAGCACGGCTTCCTCTCGCACATGGATTTCCACATCGGGCAGGGCCGCGCCGGCGTGGAGGAGGTGGGCAACGAGTCGTCGCACCTGCGGTTCTTCGGTGGCGAGTTCGGCATCACCACGCACAAGCCGTCGCCGAGCTGGCCCTTTGTCCTGCTCGACACGCATTTCGAGGGCCAGCGTCGCGCCGCCATCGAGACCGAGGAGGGCGGGCTCACACTCATCCGGCTCACGGTGAAGAACACGCCCACCGCGATCCTCGTCCGCCCCGACCGCTGCGAGGAGCTCTGGCTGGAGGATTCGCGTTTCGAAAACCTCTCCGGCCCCGCGCTGGTCATCAGCGACGAGACCAGCGCGCGCACCTGGATCAACGTCCGCAACCTAGCCTGCGTGGGCGTGCCGGAGTTTGCGCATTTCCGCGAGAGCGGCCGCCGCGTGGAAGGGAAGGGGACGCGCTACGTCGTGAAGGAGTTTTCCCATGGCCTGCACATCGACGACCTCGGTGCGGAGCCGGCCATTCGCACGACCTGGGACGCCGCGGCGGTCGCCGCCGTGCCCGCGCCGGTGCCCAGCGATCTCGCCCCGCTGCCGCCGATGGCGGAGTGGGTAAACCTCCGCACGCTCGGCGCCAAAGGCGACGGCCAGACCGACGACACCGCCGCGCTACGCGCCGCCATCGCAACGCATCGCGTGATCTACCTGCCGACCGGCCGCTATCGCGTCACCGACACGATCACGCTCCGCCCCGATACCGTGCTGATCGGGCTCAACCCGATCACGACGCAGATTCTGATCCACGACTACACGCCGGCCTTCCAAAGCCCCGACGCCCCGCCCGGTCTGCCCGCGCCGCCGACGAATCCGCGCTGGGGCATCCCGCCGTCGTTTCCCGGCACCGCCTCGCCCAAGGCCCTGCTCGAGGCGCCGGCCGGCGGCGTGAACCTCGTCAACGGTCTCGGTCTCGACACTGGCGGCGTGAACAACCGCGCGGTTGGACTCAAGTGGATGGCCGGAGAAAAATCCTACGTGAACGACGTGCGCTTCCTCGGCGGTCACGGCACCTACGGCCCCGACGGCGTTTATTTGCGCATCTACAACGACACCCGCAGCGGCGACCCCGACCCGCGCCGCCGCTGGGATTCGCAGCCCGCGAGCCTGTGGGTGACGGCGGGCGGCGGTGGCGTGTTCAAGGGCATCTGGACCCCGAGTCCGTATGCGTCGGCCGGCATGTATGTCTCCGACACCGCCACGCCCGGTCGCGTCTATGCGCTGTCGAGCGAGCATCACGTCCGCACCGAGGTGAAGCTGCGCAACGTGGCAAACTGGAATTTCTACGCGCTCCAGACCGAGGCCGAGCGCCACGAGAGCCCGCACATGCTGCCGCTAGAGATCGAGTCCTCGTCTGACCTGCTCTTCGCCAACTTCTTCATCTACCGCGTGGACACGCCCGTGCCCTACGAGACCGGCATCCGCATCGCCGACTCGCGTCGGTTGCAGTTCCGCGGCGTCCACGTCTACAGCCCGGGAAAACTCAGCTATGACAACACGCTCGTGGACCGCACTTCCGGTGCGTTCGTGCGGTCGCGGGAGGTCGCTCGGTTCGACGTGTCAGGAAATGCGCCGTCGCCTCGCCCTGCTTCCGGCGTGACGAAACTGGCCTCCGGCTTCACCAACGCCGACGGACTGGTCGTTGACGCAGCCGGCGTCGCCTGGTTCGTGGACCAGGGCGAGAGTCGCATCTTCCGCTGGTCGGCCGACAAGGGCCTGCTCCTAGCGACCGACGCCATTCCGCAACCCGTTGCACTCGTGCCTGCGCGCAACGGCGATCTGCTCGTCGTCGCCCGGCATGGCAGCGTGTATGCCTTCAACCCGGTATTGGGCGACGCCAGCATCCGCGTGCTCGCGCCGCAGCCCGCCGCCGCGCGGCCCGGTGCCACGGCCTGGCTCCCGCTCAACCGCTGGCGCGACAGCCATGACTGGCTCACCGCCAACACGTGGCGCGAGCCGCTCCACTACGTCTCGCCCGACGGTTCCGTGTTCATCCCTGCGCCGGAGCTCTTCACGAAGATTCCCGCCTCGGGCGGACGCTGGCTCGGCACCATCGACATCGCCCGCGCCTACGCTTTCGGCCACGCCCGACCCGGTGAACCGTTCTACGTCTCCGACGAGTTCGGCCAGACAACGTGGCGCTTCACGCCCGAAGCCGACGGCTCGCTTGTCGCGCCGCAATTGCTCGCCGAAGAAGGCGAGGCCGGCACTGCCGTGGATGCCGCCGGCAACGTCTATGTCTGCGCCGGCCAGGTCTTCGTCTATGCCGCCAACGGCAAACCGCTCGGTATGATCGAAGTCCCCGAGCGCCCAAGCGCGCTCGCGTTCACCGGCGAGGACCGACGAACGCTGCTCATCGCCGCGCGCGGCTCGCTCTACGCGGTCCGCACACCGGCATGGGGACGTTAGACTGATCTGCGGAGTTGCAGAAGCCGGAGACGCGGCGACAGTCTTCGGCCATAACCCCATGATGCGTCTGTTCTGCTTTCTTCTGATTGGCGTTGCGGCCGCCGCCGCGCCCATTGACCGCGAGGCGCTCGTGCGCCGGCACAATCCTGTTGTCCGCAGCGTGGACTACGACTCGCCGCTCACCGTCGGCAACGGCGGCTTCGCCTTTACGGCCGACATCACCGGCCTCCAGACCTTCGCCTACGACTACCACCGCCACGGCGTGCCCACCGAGACGCAGGCCCGCTGGGCCTGGGTGAGCGACGAGAATCCGGAGAACTACACGCTCAAGGACGCCAACAAGGACTTCACACTCCCCGATGGCCGCGTGCTGGGATTTCCCACGCGTTCATCCGTTCCCGCCGGCGACTGGTTGCGCAAGAATCCGCGCGCCTTCCCCGTAGGCCAGCTCCAGCTCGTGTGGGACAAACCCGACGGCTCCGCCTTCACGCCCGCCGACATCGAGGAACCCGAGCAGACCCTCGACCTCTGGACCGGCATCCTCACCAGCAAGTTCAAGCTCGGCGGCGTGCCGGTGACGGTGACTACAGCGTGCGATCCGACGAAGGACATGGTGGCTGTTCAGATCCAATCCGGCCTGCTGAAGGACGGTAGTTTGTATGCGCGCGTCGCATTTCCGCGCGGGCATGACATTAACACAAAGAACACCCCCGCGCTGGATTGGACCAATCCATCAACTCACGAATCAAAACTGTTCGGCAAAGGGTGGGTGCAAAGAAAGGTCGGGGAGCTCGGATATTTCGTCACATGTGATCGAGACTTTCTCCCGAACGGTGCTCACCAATTTGTGATCAAGCCCGATCCTTCTGCTGGGCAGCTCGCTTTCACGCTCCACTTTTCCCAAGCGCCGAAGAAATTTGTTCCGCCTGCAGAGCTGACGATAAGCGCCAGCGCCTCCCACTGGCAGAACTTCTGGCGCACCACCGCGGCCGTGGACTTTTCCGGCAGCACCAACCCACTGGCGCAGAAGTTCGAGCAACGCATCGTGCTCTCGCGCTACCTGACCGCCGTGCAGTGCGTGGGTGACGTGCCGCCGCAGGAGAGCGGGCTCACTTGCAACACCTGGTATGGCAAGCACCACACCGAGATGATCTGGTGGCACACCGCGCAGTTCGCGCTCTGGGGTCACGACGCCGCGCTGGCGAAGAACCTCGATTGGTTCATCCGCCAGCTCCCCGCCGCCCGCGCCCTTGCACAAAGCCGCGGCCTCAAGGGTGCGCGCTGGGCGAAGATGACCGGACCCGAGATGCGCGAGAGCCCGGGCGGAAACCCGCTCATCATCTGGAACCAGCCGCACCCGATATATCTCGCCGAGCTGCTCTACCGCAACTCACCCACGCCGGAGACCCTCGCGCACTACCGCGATCTCGTCTTTGAAACGGCTGACTGCCTCGCGACGATGGTGCATTGGAACGCGGAGAAGAAACGCTACGACCTGGGCCCGCCGCTCTGGATCGCGCAGGAAATCTACGACCAGGCCACGAGCCAGAATCCGTCCTTCGAGCTGGCCTACTGGCGCTGGACGCTCGGCCTCGCGCAGCAGTGGCGCGAGCGCCTCGGCCTGCCGCGCGACGAGAAGTGGGACCACGTCATCGCGCATATCGCCCCCATTCCGGAGAAGGACGGTAAATACGTCGCCCTCGGTTCGCATCCCGACACCTGGGACAACATCGACAGCCGTCACGACCACCCGACGATGCTCGCCCCGATCGGTCTGCTGCCGCCGCAGTCGCCCTACACGGACCGCCCGACGATGGAGCGCACGCTCGATGCCGTGCTCGCGCACTGGGACTGGGCGGCAAAGATCTGGGGTTGGGATTATCCGATGATCGCCATGACCGCCGCCCGTCTCGGTCGCCCTGAAACTGCCGTCGAGATCCTGCTCCGCGACGGCCCCAACAACGTCTATCTGCCCAACGGCCACGCCCCGGTGCGCAGCGACACGAAGGTCGATCCCAACGCCCCGGCCGGCGCCCGCAAGCGCGAGATCGCCGTCTATCTGCCGGCCAACGGTTCTTTCCTCTCCGCCGCCGCGCTCATGATTGCCGGCTGGGATGGCTGCACCGAGGAATTCCCCGGCATCCCGAAGGATGGGACGTGGAAGGTGCGCGCCGAGGGCGTGAAGCGGCTGCCGTGAGGCGTGAAAGATTGATGTAGGGCGGGGTCTCCGAACCCCGCCCTACATCTCGGCCTCCATCCCGTCACAAAACGCTGCTGGAAACCGGGAGTCACATGGGTTTTATTACCGGCGTGAAAGCATGCTTGGCAGGTTTGCTCTTCCTTGTGGCCGCAACCGGCGCCCTCGCCGAGGCCTTCACCGTCTTCAAGCTGCCCAATGGCGGCCGACTGGAAATGTTCCCCGTCGGACGCTGGGCCCTCTCCAGCGAGGACGTGGGCGAGCTGAAGATCGTGCTGATGCCCGACAGCCCCAAGATCAACGCGCGCGCCATCTACAGCGTCGCGACCGAGGGCTCCGATGATTTTCCCACCGACCAAAAGCTGGAGGAGCAGATGTATCGCGTGGCCGAGCGTATCCTGGCCTCGGGCGATTTTGTGGAGCGCAAGCCGGTGGTGAAGCCGTTCTACCCGCCCAAGGGCTTCGGTTACTACGTGGTGATGACCGACCGCAAGCTGGTCGGCCTGCCGCCCCGGTCCGGTGACTATAAATTTTTCATGCTCGGGATGATCCGTTTGGCGCCGTCGGTCTATCTGAAGGTGCAGATCATGGCCGACCACGAGGAAGGCGAGCCCTACCAGCAGTTGCTCGGCATGGCCGAGGGTGCGGTCTATACGCCGCCGCGGTGAGCGAGCAGTAGCCGCGCTGCATCCCGCGGCCGCGGGAGCTCAGCCTTCCGACATCAAAACCATCGCGCGTTAACCCGGCTCGGATTTTGAGCCGGTGCGCTGTAGCCCTGCGCGGAAGCGCAGGGAGAGGAATTCGCGTTCACCTGAATAATCCCGCTGCTCCCGCAGCGGGCTACCGCGGCAAGCAAGGGATGCGCCTTTAAGTCAACCCCGACCGCGCCTCGGCACGCTTGGTCATCTCGTCCACAACCACGGCGGTCGTGACATCGCAGCCGACGTTCGTGGCGGTGCGGCACATGTCGAGGATGCGATCCGTGCCGAGAATGATGCCGATGCCCTCGGGCGGGATGCCAAAGGTGATGAGCAGCCCGGCGATCAGGGGCAGCGAACCACCGGGGATGCCGGCCACCGCCACGGCACTCAGCACGGACAGCAGCAGCAGCGTAATCTGTTGTCCGAGCGAGAGGTCCACGCCGAAAACCTGCGCGACGAAGAGCACCACGCAGCCTTCGTAGAGCGCCGTGCCGCTCATGTTCATCGTCGTGCCCAGCGGCAGCACGAAACCCGCCGTGCTGGGCGAGAGCTTCAGCTTCTCGGTGGCATTCTGCAGCGCCGTGGGGAGCGTGGCGTTGCTGGAACTGGTTGAGAAGGCCGTCACGATCACGTCCTTGATCGCGGCGAAATACGCGCGCGGGCTCCACTTGGTCCAGAGCTTGAGCCAGAGCGACATCGTGCCGAAAAGGTGCAGCGCCATCACGGCGGCGCAGCCGGCGAGGAACCAGATCAGCGCCCAGAGGATTTCCAGTCCCGACTTCACCAGCACGCTGTAAATCAGGCAGGGCACCGCGTAGGGCGCGAGCCGCAGGGCCAGGTGCACGATGCCGGTCATCAGCGCGGTCACCAGCTCCAGCGCATCGAGCAAACGGCGGCGCTTGGCGTCAGGGAAAGACATGCCGACCACGCCGACGAGGATCGCGAACAGGATCAGCGGGAGCACGTCCCCGATCCGGGCGGTGCTGGAACCGACGACGGCGGCGAGGAGGTTGGCCGGCATGAACATCTCGACGATCACCGCCAGCGACAGCCCCGACTGGCCGGCCTGCGTGGCCACGTGTTTCTGGGCCGCACCGCCAAACTCGGCCATCAGCCGCGCCTTGGTGTCGGCGTCGATGTGGCTGCCCGGCTGCAGCGTGTTCATCATCACGAGGCCCAGGGCCACGCCGATGGCCATGTTGAGGAAAAACAGGAAGAACGTCCGCCCGGCGAGCGGGCCGAGCTTGTCGGGCCGGCCGAGCTGGACGACGCCGGTCGCCAGCGAAGCGAACACCAGCGGCACAATCACGAAGAACAGCAGCCGCAGGAACACGCGGCCGAAAGGGTCGAGCAGCACGGTCGAGATCCCGCGCATGGCCTCAAGCAGCGTGCCCGACGACTTGATGCCGACGTGCACCAAGAGTTCCTGTAACCCGGCCGGCAGGTGGATCTTGTGTCCGGCGAGCAGGGTGACGACGCCGAGGGCCACGCCGACCGCCAACCCGCGCAGGATGCGGTTGGCGAGCTGGTCGGAGGCGGGGGCGGCCATGGGGCGGAGCTTGGGAGGGCGTCAGACGTTGCGCAACAGGAACTTGGACAAAATTAATTTCCCGCTGGTTAGGCGGGGTCCGTCCGGTAGTCTGACCGGCCCTCGCACCATGCAGACCTTTTTCAGCATCACCCTCGAACTCCTGATCATCCTCGGGCTGGTGCTGGCCAACGGGTTTTTCGTGGCCGCGGAGTTCGCGCTCGTGAAGGTCCGCGCCAGCCAGCTCCGTCCGCTGGCCAAGAAGGGCAAGGGCGGCTGGCGGCTCAACATGGCGCTTAAGGCCACCCAGCACCTCGACGCCGCGCTCTCGGCCACCCAGCTGGGCATCACGTTGTCGAGCCTCGGCCTGGGTTGGGTGGGCGAGCCGTTTCTGGCGCACCGCCTGGGGCCGCTTCTGGCGAACTTTGGCCTGACTGATCCCAAGGCCGTGTCCTCCGTCTCCTTCGCGGTGGCCTTTGGTGTGATCACCTTCCTACACATCGTGTTTGGCGAACTGGCGCCCAAGTCCCTCGCCATCCAGCGCCCCAAGGGCGTGTCGCTCTGGACCGCCGGGCCGCTGATGTTCTTCTACTACCTGTTCCTGCCGTTCATCTACGTCCTCAACGGCACGGCCAACCGCTTCCTCCGCTGGGCCGGCCTCGGGCCCGCGACCGAGGGCGAGCACGCCTTCAGCGCCGAGGAACTCGAATACGTCTTCAGCCACGCCCGCCACACGCACCCCGGCGACGCCGCCATCAACAAGCTCATGGTCCAGTCGCTGCGCGCCCGCTCGACCCAGGCCCAGCAGATCATGCGCCCGCGCGACCAGGTGACCGCGCTCTGGCTCGACAAGCCCCTCGCCGAGAACCTCCGCACCGCGCAGATCAGCGGTCACAGCCGCTTTCCCGTGTGCGACGGCTCGCTCGACAACGTCAAGGGCCTGCTCCTCATCCGCGAATGGCTCTGGCAGATCAGCCTGCTCGGCCCCGACGCCACTTTCGAGCCGCTCATCCGGCCGGTCATCAAGTTCGAGCTCACGACCCCGCTGCACACGATGATCGAGAAGTTCCGCCTCTCGCGCAGCCACCTCGCCGTGGTGCTCGATGCGGAGCAGAAGCTCGCCGGCATCATCACCTTTGAGGACGTGCTCGAGGAGATCGTGGGCGACATCCGCGACGAGTTCGACATCGAGAGCGGCCCCATTTACGAGCGCACCGAACACGCCATCGTCGTGGCCGGCTCCCTCACCATGCGCGAGCTGCAGGCCGAGACCGGCTGGCCGCTCGAGTGGTCGCCGCGCGACACCGTGGCCACCTGGGCCCAGAAGCTCGCTGGCGGCACTTTGCCGAAGCGCGGCGACCAGTTTGCCTCCGGCGAATACCGCCTCGCCATGCTCGAGTGCAGCGCCGAGCGCGTCCGCCGCGTCCGCGTGACCCGCGTGAGCCCCGAGGGCACGACCCCGCCGATGTGAGTATCGGATACCAGCTTGGGCTGATGGCGGTTTGGTCCGGGAATGGAGCCGGGGCGCCCTCGCCCCGGTGGGGAAATTCCAGAGGAGTTTAACCACTGATGCACCGCCTAACGGCTGTGCTACTTGGTGCAGCTCCGCCTAATCGGCTCCGCCCGTGAGCTTCGGGGGCTGGCTAATCGCCGGCTGTTAATCTCTGTAGCGGCGATTAGCCGCTCCCCGGAACCCAAACCGGAGCCGATTAGGCGGAGGGGACTTTCAAGCGAAGCCGTTAGGCGGAGCATCAGTGGTTAAAACAGTTCGATGGTTCCAGAGTTTGAAGACCGGCCTTAATCCTTCTGCGAAACTCGGGATCATGAACCTTCGCTCTAAACGGTAACCCGCCTCCCGGCTTGCCGCGCTCCGCAAAATCGCGAACCTGCTCCCCACGATGAACCCCGACCGCCGCACCTTCCTTGCCACCGCCGCCACCCTCGGAGCCGCCGTCGCGGCCACTGCCGCCACCGGTGGTTCAACCCACACGCCGCCCAAGCTCGTGCACCATGTCTTCTTCTGGCTCAAGAATCCCGACTCCAAGGAAGACCTCGCCAAACTTCTCGCCGGCATCCGCGGCCTCGCCGCCATCGAGACCGTGCGCGGCCTCCACGTCGGCGTCCCGGCGAGCACGGAGAAACGCCCCGTCGTGGACAACAGCTTCAGCGCCTCCGAGATCCTGTATTTCGACGACGTTGCCGGTCAGGACGCCTACCAGGTCCACCCGCTGCACAAAAAATTCGTGGACGAGTGCTCTCACCTCTGGAGCAAGGTCATCGTTTACGACGCGATAGGTGCGTGAGTGGAAGCATCAACGCGTGTGACTCCCTAGCCTAGTTCAGTGCTTACTGCCCTGTATGGATCAAAAATCGCTACTTGAGCTTATCGGCGCAGGCCGAGCCGTGGCGGCTGTGTTCGATGTTGGGGCTGATGAACAAGCGCTCATTGAAATATGGACTCACGAAGGGCGCATCATTCTCACATGGGAACAATGTCGCCATGGCGATCAATTCAACGAGAGTTCCTATACTCGCGACGAGCGGCAGGTTTTCGACGCGGCCTGGGAAGTCTGGGCCTTTCTTGAGAGGAACGCTGTTCCAATCGAGGCCTTTGGAGATTCGTAACAGTTGAGGTGATTAAATAGGTTGGATGTTATCCTTGGGTGTAGCCGTCACGGTGCGTCCCCCGCCAGATCCACCTGGCTCAGCAGGCGCTGGTCCATGAGGTTGTTCGGCCAGTTCCGCACCTTGGGCTGCACGAGGCGGACGGTGCTGCTGAAGACGAGCGGGGCGAGAGGGGCTTCGTCGCGGAGGATGGCGTCCATCTCGGCGTAGAGGGCGTGGCGCGCGGGCACGTCGAGCGTCTGCAGGGCCTGCGCATACAGCGCGTCGTAGCGGGTGTTGCTCCAGCCGGTCTGGTTGTAGGAGCCGTCGGTCAGGAAGAGCTCGAAGTAGTCGGTCGGTTCGTTGGCGAAGGGGTTCCAGCCGCTGCGCGCGATGTCGAAGTTGCCCAGCCGGCGCGAGTCGAGGAAGGACTTCCACTCTTGGTTCACCAGCTCGACCTCGATGCCGAGCTCCTGCCGCCACATGCCCTGCAGCACCTCGGCGACGGTGCGGTTCCGGTCGAGGGTGTTGTAGAGGTAGGTGATGCGGGGAAAACCTTTCCCGCCCGGATAACCGGCTGCCGCGAGCAGGGCGCGCGCCTCGGCCGGGCCTTCGGTTACGACGTTGACCGGCTGGTAACCGCCCATGCCGGGCTGGCTGAGCGAGCGGGCCGGTTGGTAGCCGCCCTGGTAGGCGACCTTGGTGAGGGCGTCGCGGTTGATCGCGGCGGAGAGCGCGCGGCGCACGCGCGGGTCGTTGAAGGGCGGGCGGCGCGTGTTGAAGACGATGTAGTTCGTGCCGAGGCGCGGCGTGATCTGGAGCGCGGGGTCGCGCGCGGCCTCATAGACGGGAATCTTTGCGGCGGGCAGCGAGTAGGTGGCGTGCAGCTGGCCGGCACGGAAGGCGCGCTCCTCGGTGTCGAGGTTTTCGAGAGGCAGGAGGTGGATCGCCTGCAGCCGGATCTTCGCGGCGTCGGGGTGGTGCGGATTGGGTTTCAGCACGACGCGGTCGTTGGGCACCCACTCGGCGAGCTGCATCGGGCCGTTGGTCACCATCACGCCGGGACGCGTCCACTTCTGGTTGTCGCGGTAACGTCCGCCGGTGGCGTCGAGCGTGGGCAGGTGCACCGGCACCCAGGGGTAGGCGATGAGGTTTTGGATGAACGCGACGTTGGGCGCGGCCAGGCGGATGACGAAGGTGTGCGCGTCGGGTGCGCTGAAGCCGAGTTGCTCCGGGTCGGTGAGTGTGCCGCGCAGGTAGGCCGCCACACCCACGACGCTCGTGCCGCGCACCGCGAACTCCGCGGCCAGCTTCGGGTCCACGATGCGGCGGAAGGAATGAAGGAAATCCTGCGCGGTGACCGGGTCGCCGTTGGACCAGCGCCGGTCGCGGTGCAGGTGGAAGGTGTAGGTGAGGCCGTCGGGGGAGATTTCCCAGCGCGCGGCCGCGCCGGGCACGAGCGACAGGCCGTCGTCGCCGCGTTGGACAAGCGGCTCGTAGATTTCGCCGAGGATGACGCTCTCGGAGGAGCCGGTGTTGATGTGCGGATCGAGGGTGGCGGGCTCGATGGAGTTGCCGACGATCAGGACCTTGTCCCTGGCGGCAGCCGTGGCTTGGTCGCCGGAACGGCTGCAGCCCGTGATCAGCCAGAGGCAGGCAAACGACAGGACCGGGACGTGGAGAAACCGGGTGCGCATGCGGCTACTGGAACACACCCGCGGAGGCAGGCGAGGGGAAACCCCCGAGGGGTGAGGCGCGATCGGATTGTAGCCGGGGTCGGTGACCCCGGACCGGCCGCTTCAGGAAGCCGCCACTTTCCGCACGGGGTCGCCGGTGCGAATGGGGCCGGGTTGGATAACCTTGGCGTTGATGCCGCGGAGATTCAGGGCGCGGCCGGTGGGGGAGTTGACGAACTTCATCGCGTCGGGGCCGAAGCGGTGGGTGAACTTCGCGCAGCCGGTGTGCGGCACGGCGGTCACCTCGATCACGGCGGCGCCGACGGCGAGGCGGGTGCCGGGCGGGAGGTTGGCGGTGCTCAGGTCGAGATCCACGTAGAGCTGGTCGCCGGCGAGGGGCCAGCGGTCGCGGGTGCGGGCAAGGAGCGCGATGGCGCGGGCGTTCATCACGTTGAGCTGCATGTCGGGATTGGCCGAACCGTCGGGCGTGGAGCGGCTGCCGCGGGAGCGCCAATTGTCGCCCACGAGCCCGATGGCGAGGTCCAGTTCCGCAGCGGGGAGCACCTCGCGTTGGTCAGCCCCGGGCCGGCGGACAATCATGGCCAGGGTTCCGCCATCGGCCGGGGACTGACGAATGTGAGCAAGCCCGGCCTCAAGTTCCGCGGGGGTCAGGTGGGTGGCGTCGGACATGGCGACACGGTGGCAGGCTGGGGGCAGCGGGCGAGTGCGCAGCGGGTTTCGGGGCGCACACCCGCTGCCTTGGGCAGGCGGAACAGGCGTCAGGGGCAATCTGTCGCAGTTTTGCTTCAGTTGTGGGCGGTTGTGCCGATGGGGGAGGAACCCCTTTCATGAGCCTGGGACGCGACACCATCATTTCACTCGGCAGCAAGCTGCCGCCGGCCCTCGGCATTTTCGGACGTCTCCGCACGCTGCTGGACGACGCCGACTGCGATCTCGATGACATCGTCGAGCTGCTCCGCGTGGATCCGGCGCTGACGTTCCAGATCATCAAGCTGAGCAACAGCGCACTCTACGGCTTGAAGAGCCGCTGCCAGACCCTCGACGAGGCGGTGGCCCGCGTGGGCTTCGGCGAGATCCATCAATTGGTCGGCTTGGTCGTGTCGCGGCAGGTTTTCCAAGGCGACCTCAAGAACTACGGCATCCCCGCCGGCCGGCTGTGGGAGAATGCGGTGGCGGCCGGAGCGCTGGCGACCGCCTTTGCCAGCCGGACTGGTGGCAACACCGGCAGTGCCTACTCGGCCGGCCTGCTGCGGAATCTCGGCAAGATCATCCTCAACAACCACACGGGTGCGACGGCCTACCCGGGCGAAGAGGCCCAGCCCGACGTGTTTGCTTGGGAGAAGGCCCAACACGACATCACCTCGCCGGAGGCCACCGCCATGCTGCTCGACCACTGGCGTTTCCCTTTCGATATCACGGGGGCGGTGTGCACGCACACTCATCCCGACACGGCCGGCGAATTCACCGCCGGCGCCGCGAACCTGCACCTGGCCTGCAGCTACGCCGCCGAGTGGGGTTGTGCGTTGCCCGGTGAAGGTTTGGCGCTGTGGAAACGAGACGAAGCTCTGCTCGCCATGGTCGGACTCGATCCGGAACTCGTCGAGGGCGCCGTCGCGGATGCCCGGCAACAGTTCGGGCGGTTTGCGATGATCGAGTGGTCGCAGGCGGCCTGAGCGCCGCTCCCGGAAAGGCGGACCCCAAGGCGCAGGGCGCCCCGGTCCCTCTCAAAACGGACCGTCAGGCTAGTGTTGGCTGATAACGGGAGTTGTCAGGCGGCCGGGCTTCCTCATGGTGTCGGGCTTCATGGCCACCCCGAACCCCCACGACGACCGGGTGCACAGCGAGGAATTCCTGCATACGCTGATGCGCCGCCAACTGAAGCTGTCCATCGCCTGCGCCGCCGCCTTCCTGGTGGTGCTCCTCGGCCTGCCGCTGGCCAACTACTTCGCGCCGGCGCTCATGGCCACGCGGGTGTTTGGATTCACCCTTACCTGGCTGATCCTGGGCGTGCTGTTCTTCCCGGCGGTCTGGGCCATTTCCTGGATTTTCATCCGCCGGTCCATCTGGCTGGAGGAAGACGAGGTGCGGCAGGTTAACTCCAACAAGGAGGCGCGCTAAACCATGATCTCCCTGCTGCCCTTTGCCTTCATGGAAGGCGTCGATCCCTGGATCTTTGGCTTTTCGTTCATTACCGTGGTCGTGACCGTCTGGATGGGCTTCCGCTCCGCGAAGACCTCCAAGACCGCGAGTGACTTTTTCGTGGCCGGTCGCTCGGTGTCGGTCGGTTGGAACGCCTCGGCCATCTCCGGCGAATACCTCTCCGCCGCCTCGTTCATGGGCGTGGCCGGCATGGTGATGTCGAGCGGCTACGACGCGCTGTGGTATCCGGTGTGTTACGCCTGCGGCTACCTGTTCCTGCTCCTGTTCATCGCCGGTCCGTTGCGCCGCTTCGGCGCCTATACGATCCCGGACTTCGCCGAGGGTCGGTTTGATTCGCCGCTGTTTCGTAAGATCGCCGTGTGCTTCGTGCTGTTCATCGGATTTTTCTACACGATGCCGCAGATGAAGGGCGCCGGCACGACGCTGGCCTACATCTTCCCCGGCATGCCCTATTGGGGCGGCGTGGTGCTGGTCGGCGCGGTGATCACCCTCAACGTCGCGCTCGGCGGCATGAAGGGCATCACGCTGGTGCAGGCCTTCCAGTATTGGATCAAGATGTTCGCGATCTGCGTGCCGATCTTCGTGGTGATGTCGGTTTACGGCTTCTATAACGCCCACCTGAGCGTCAATGACGGCCGCCCGGTCACCGCCGGCGCAACGGCCGCCCAGGTGCAGACGGTCGAGCGCAAGCCGCTCGTCGAGAAGGCGCCGGCGGATACGCCGTGGATCTCGCCCTTCGGTCCGCTCACGACGAAGGCCGCCAAGACCGCCGGCCTTTCGGCCGAGGAAGCGAAACCCTATTCGCTGCTCTACACCTATTCGCTGATCATCGCGCTGGTCTGCGGCACGGCCGGTCTGCCGCACATCCTCGTGCGCTTCTACACCAACCCCGACGGCGTCGCGGCCAAGAAAACGACGATGTGGGTGATGATCCTGATTGGCATCTTCTACGTGTTCCCGCCGGTGTTCGGTGTCATCGGCCGCAACCTCATGCCCGAGCTCTACGCCGCGACCGGAGCCAAGGGCACCGACAAGGTCGTGCTCGAACTGCCGCGCGTGGTCGGCGGAGTGTGGGGCAGCATCCTCAGCGGCATCACCTGCGCGGGCGCGTTTGCGGCGTTCATGAGCACGTTCTCCGGCCTGCTGGTTTCGATGACCGGTGCGCTGGCGCACGACGTCTATGGCCGCATCCTCCGGCCAAATTCCACGCCGCAGGAGCGCATGTTCATGTTCAAGGTCTCGGCCGTGATCATCGGCGCCGTGGCCATCGGGCTCGGCTCGCAGGTGGAACAGCTGCAGATCAACTTCATGGTCGGACAGGCCTTCGCCATCGCGGCCGCGAGCTACTTCCCGCTGCTCTTCATGAGCGTGTGGTGGCGCGGCATGACGATGCAGGGTGCCGCGACCGGCATGCTGGGCGGCGGCCTCGCCGCGCTGGCTTGCACGACGATCATCAACCTGAGCGACCTCAAACTGGTGGACCTGGCGGATTTCTGGAAAGCCAACCCACTGCTGCGCATCCTCTGCGAGCAACCGGCCATTTGGACCGTCCCGCTCGCCATCACGCTCATGATCGTGGTGTCCAAGCTCACGGCCGCCAAGGTGCCGGGCGACATCCGCATGAAGATGTTGGTGCTGCACGCGCCCGAGAAACTCGGCCTGAAACAGGAATACATCCAAGAGCACCAAGCCGGCATGGGGCATTAATGTAGGGCCGGTCTCTGACCGGCCTTTTTTCCGCCGCGACAACCCGCCGGCCGGTCGCAGACCGGCCCACCTTAGGAAACCTCCCATGACAGATCATCCCTCCGGCCGAACTCCGCCGCCGCGTTCGTTCGGCGGCGTGCTGCGGCAGATCGGCCCGGGGTTGATCATCAGTGCGGTGATCGTCGGGTCGGGTGAACTCATCGTCACACCCAAGCTGGGTGCGGAGGAGGGGTTCAAGCTGATGTGGTTTATCATCCTCGGCTGCCTGTTGAAGGTATTCGTGCAGATCGAGCTCGGGCGCCACGCCGTGCTGCGTGGTCAAACAACGCTCGTCGGGCTGAATGCGCTGCCCGGACCGCGCGCGGTTGTCTCTTGGGTGCTTTGGCTGTGGCTGGCGATGTATCTGTCGCTGGTGTTTCAGGTGGCCGGCATGGTCGGTGGCGTGGCGCGGGTGTTTTCCCTCGGCGGGCTGACGCTGCCGACCAACGGACTGGCCGTGCTCATCGGCGCAGCCACGGCCGGATTGCTCGTGGTCGGTCGTTACCAACTGGTGGAAAAACTTTCCACGCTGTTCGTGGCCCTCTTCACGGTGGCGACGCTCGTGGCGGTGGTGATGATGCAGCGGACCGATTTCGCCGTGACCGGGGCTCAGCTGGCGGAAGGCTTTACCTTCGGTCTGCCCGACAAGCTGGTGACGGCTTTTGCGGCGTTCGGCATCATCGGCGTGGGGGCGTCGGAGCTGATCTATTATCCGTATTGGTGTCTGGAGAAGGGCTACGCGAAACACATTGGCCCCGATGACGGCACGCCGGCTTGGCGGGAAAACGCGCGCGGCTGGCTGAAGATCATGCGGGTGGACGCGTGGGTGTCGTTCACGCTCTACACGACCTCGACGCTAGCGTTCTACCTGCTGGGCGCGGCGATCCTGCATGCGAAGCAGGTGAAGGTGGACAACTCCAGGATGATCGAGACGCTTTCGCTCATGTATCGCGAGGTGTTCGGCGAGTGGAGCTTTTGGATGTTCCTCGTCGGCGCCTTTGCCGTGCTCTACTCGACGATCTTCGGCGCGACCGCGTCGAACGCGCGGCTGGCGGTGGACGCGATCGATCTCTTCAAACTGAAGCACTACCGTGACCCGGCCGAGCGGGCGCGCTGGTTGAAATACGCCTGTGTGGCGCTGCCGGTGGCGTTCACGACGGTCTTCATTCTCGTCGGCGCGCCGGTGAGCCTGGTGTTTGTTGGAGCGGTCGGGCAGGGGCTGATGCTGCCGTTCCTGGCGGGTGCGGCGATCTACTACCACTACACGAACCCGCACCGCGACCTGCGGGCGGGCCGGTTGTCAGTGACCTGTCTGATCGTGGCGTCGCTGCTGATGACCGCGCTGGGGGTCTATCAGGTCATCAGCGCGGTGCGCGGTTGAAGGAGAGGTCAGGTTTCTTCCGGCGGGGTGAAGCCCCGCCGCATGACATTTTCGACCACAGCACGTGGGAATAAAAAGTTCTGCAGGTATTCCTTGCCGCCTGCCTTGGTGCCGCCGCCGGACATCTTGAATCCACCGAAGGGGTGGCGTTCCACGATGGCGCCGGTGATGGCGCGGTTGAGATAGAGGTTGCCCACGAGCAGCTCCTGCTGCGCGCGCTCGAGGGCGCGCGGGCTGCGGGAAAACAGGCCGCCGGTGAGCGCGTAGTCGGTGCCGTTCACGAGCGCGAAGGCCTCGTCGAGGTCCTTGGCGCGCAGGATGGCGACAACCGGGCCGAAGATCTCCTCACGGGCGATGGCGTGGGACGGCTTTACGTTGGTGAAGACCGTCGGAGGAACAAAGAAACCCTCGGTCGGGGCCTGACCTTGGAAGGCGAGCTTGGCCTCCTTCTTGCCCTGTTCGATGAGGCCGAGGACTTTCTTCTGCGCGTCGGCGTCGATGACCGGGCCAACGACGGTGCCGGGCAGCGCGGGATTGCCGACCGGGATGGCCGGGCAGGCGGAGAGGAAGCGTTCGACGAAGGCGTCGTAAACTTCGTCGAGGACAATGAGGCGGGAGAGGGCGGAGCATTTCTGCCCGCTGAAGCCGAAGGCGCTGTAGAGCGCGGCCGGGATGGCTTCGTCCAGGTCGGCGTCGTTGTCGATGATGAGCGCGTTCTTGCCGCCCATTTCGCAGACGACTTTCTTGAGGTTGGCCTGGCCGGGTTTGGTGCGGCCGGCGGATTCCCAAATCGCACAGCCGACAGCGCGCGAGCCGGTGAAGGCGATGAAGTCCACGTCCTTGTGCCCGGTGAGATGCGCGCCGATGTCCTCGCCGTAGCCGGGGAGGAAGTTCACGACGCCGGCGGGCAGCCCGGCTTCGATGAGGATGTCCATGAGCGTCGCGCCGATGACGGAGGTCTGCTCGGCGGGCTTCATGATGACGCAGTTGCCGGCGACGAGAGGGGCGACCACGAGGCCGGTGAGAATCGCGAGGGGGAAGTTCCAGGGCGCGATGGCCAGACCGACGCCACGGGGCGTCCAAGTCTGCACGCAGCGCTCGCCGGGGACGGCTTGAGTCACGGCCGGTTTCGCGAGCTTGCGCATCTCGACGGCGTAGAAGCGGCAGAAATCGATGGCCTCCGAGGTGTCGCCATCGGCCTCGATCCAGGGTTTGCCGGCCTCGAGGATGAGGAGCGAATTCAATTCGAGGCGGCGCGATTCCATCAGGTCGGCCGCGCGTTCGAGCAATTTGGCGCGTTCCTCGACGGGAGTGGCGCGCCATTTGGGGAAGGCGGCCTGCGCGGCGATAACCGCGGCATCGGCATCGGCGACAGTCGCGCGGGCCCAGTGGCCGATGATCTGCGAAGGCTTGGCCGGGTTGACGGAGGCGACGTAGTCTCGGTCGGCGATCTTTTTGCCGGCGATGACGAGCGGCCACTTCCGGCCGAGCTGCCCGGACACAGTGGTGAGTGAGGCCTTTTGCTTTTCGCGGTTGGCGGCCTGAGAGAAGTCAGTGTTGGCGGCGTTGACGAAGGCGCCAGGCGCGGGTGCCTTACGCGAGAGCGGGGTTGGCGCGGCGGCGATCTGCGTGACGGGGTTGGCGAGCAGGGCGTCCTTGGTCGCCTCGCCCATGTTCTTGAGGCGGAGGAAGCCCTCGTTGGAGGTGTTTTCCAGCAACCGGCGCACGAGGTAGGCCATGCCGGGCAGCAACTCGCCGATGGCGCAGTATTCGCGGACGCGGTGGCCCATCTGGAGAAGCGAAAGCTTCAGCTCGTCGGCCATGCCGTAGAGCGCCTGGAACTCGTAGGCGCGCGGATCAATGCCGAGGCGCTCGGCCTGGGCGATGGCGTGGGCGCAGGACCGGACGTTGTGCGAGGCGAAGTTCGGGGTGACGAGGTCGATGTTTTCGAGGAGGAACAGCGTGAGCTTTTCGTAGTTCGCGTCGGACTCGGGTTTCTTCTGCCATACGGGGATGGGCCAGTCGCGTTGCTGGGCAAGGATTGTCTCGTAGTCCCAATAGGCGCCCTTCACGAGGCGGATGCTGAGCGGACGGTTGTTTTTGCGCGCCCAAGCGACGAGGTCACGCAGGTCGTGCTCGCAGTCGCGCAGATAGGCTTGCATCGCTATACCGATGGCGGGGGCGGCGCGGAATTCGGGTTCCTCGAAGATGGATTTGAAGAGCGCGAGCGTGAGGTCCTTCAGCTTGTAGCTCTCCATGTCGAAGTTAACGAGGGCGCCGACTTCCGCGGCACGGCGGAGGATAGGGCGGAAACGTTCCTTAAGCGCGACGATGGAGTTCTCCGGGTCGGCCGGGTGGACCTCGGGCGTGAGAGCGGAGATTTTGACGGAGAGATTCAGGCGCGGCAGCGGGCCCTTCGGACCGAGGTCGCTGAACGCGGGTGTGGGTTCCTTGGCGAAGAACTTGGAGACCGAGTCGAGCACCTCGAGGTTGCGCTGGAGAAAGATGTCGGCCTCGGCGTCGCTCACGACGGTTTCGCCGAGCAGGTCAATGGTGGTGGCGAGGCCGAGCTTGGTGTTGCGGCGGAGCTGCTTGATGAGGTCGTCGCCAGATTCGCCCGCGACAAACTGGTTGGCCATGTCCACGATCTGCGCTTTAACCGGCGTGGCGACGAGGGCCGGCGCGAACGACGAGGCAGCGAGGCCGGCCTTGAGCGCGGGGTTGAGCTCGACGGCCTTGTCGCCGAGGTATTCCTGCAGGTGGCGGACGATTTCGCCGGACGACTTGAGCGTCGGCAGCACGTCCACGAAGCGGAATAGCTGGGTCTTGAAAGCCGGGTCTTTCATGGACCACTCCATCAGGCGCGCGTAGGCGCCCTTCTTAGAGAACAGGGCCGGTGGCGGCTGCTGATCCATGAGGGCGAAAAGGCGTTCGCCCTTGGCTTTGATAGCGGATTCGAGGGTGGGGTCGGGGGGTAAGAAGGCGGACATGGGGTCTTTTTGCCGCGAGTTTCCCGACGTGTCATAAATAGGCAAGGGCCGGACGGCCATGCACTACGGCAGCATCGCGCCTAATCGCTGTGTTTAGGCCGGCGTGGTTGAAATTTGGAATTACCAGCGGGGTTATGACTTATCGGCTTGGCCCGACGTTATTTGCGTGGCAGAAGGATTCTGCAACTTGGTCGCGCGATGGCGTGTTCTGAACGTGAATGACGATCCCACAGTGCAAGCTTCTACCCAGGGAGTGATCCCGCCCGACTTCACCACGTTCATGCGCAATTACCAAGACATGGTCTATTCCACGGCCGTGCGTCTCATCGGCAACGAGACGCAGGCTGAGGATATTGCGCAGGAAGTGTTCATCAAGGCCCACGAGCATTTCGACAACCTGCGCACGAGCCCGACCGCGGGCGGCTGGTTGAAGACCGTGGCGACCAACCTCTCGATCAACCACATCCAGCGTTACAAGAAGCGCTGGAGCTTCTTCTCCGACCTCGTCCATAAAAGCGACGAGGGCGAGGAGCGGGAGGTCGAGTTCGCTGCGCCCGACACGTTCTTCAGCAGCGTGGACAGCAGCGAACGCCGCGAGTGGGTCGAGCGCGCCCTGGAGAAACTGCCTGACCACCAGCGCATCCCGCTGGTGCTTTATCACTTTGAGGACCTGCCCTACGAGGACATCGCCAAAAAGACCGGCGTGTCCCTCAGCAAAGTGAAGACCGACATCCTGCGCGGCCGCGAAGCTCTCGCCAAGATTCTGATGCGGAGCGGCGCGAGTCACGAACGATTTGAAACCGGAGGTGTGTCATGAACAACAAAATGACCCCGGAAGAACTGGAAAAATTCATCCACCGCGAGCTGCGGGCGCTCCCGCCGCGCAAAGCCCCGGCGGGCTTCGAGGCACGCATGCAGGCGGCGCTCGCCGCCCGCGCGACGCCCACCGTCGCCGCGCCCGAACGGCTCGAACAGATGGTTCACCGCGAACTGCGGGCTTTGCCCGCGCGCAAAGCTCCCGCCGGCTTCGAGGCCCGCGTGCTCGCCGAGATCGAGCGCCGCGCCGCCGTCGCTTGGTATCATAAGAGCTGGAGCTACTGGCCCGCGCCGGTCCGGGCGGCGTTCCTCGCCGTTGGCACCGGCTTCGCCGCTGCGGCTGTCGCTGCTTTCTACTTGCTCAGCCAAGGCGCCGCCGCCGAGAGCGTGATGCACGAGGTCGCCACGGGCTTCGGTTGGATCAGCCGGATCGCCGGAGTAGTTTCCTGGACCTACCACTTCGTGCGTCAGCTCGTCTCCGACATTCCGCCCCTCTGGCTCTACGGCGGCCTGGCCTTCATCGCGGCCATGTATGCCACCTTTGTCGGGATCGGCGCTGCCGCCTACCGCTACCTCTATCGCAACAATTAAGTTTCGTTTCATGAAATCCGTCAGTCCCTTCAAGTATTTCCTGCCCCTGCTGCTCGTGATCGGGCTGGCGGCCGGCATCCGTTTGCATTCCCAAGAGGCCCCGCCGGCTCCGACCGCGCCGCCTGCCGCCGAGCAACCCGTCGTGCCCCCGGCGCCGGCCGAAGAGCCCGCTGCGCCCAAGGTGGAAGAGGACAAGGCTCCTGTGCCCGCCGACAAAGAAGAGGAGATGCGCGAACTGACCGCTTCGGAAGGCGCCGCCGTTGAGTCCAGTGAGAAAGCTGTCGAGAGCGACCAAAGCAATGCCAGCCACGACAAGCCGGAACGTTCCCACCGGTCGCGCCGGCATTCGGGGAATGAGCGGGTGAGTTTCGGCAGCAACAGCGTGCTACCGGCCGGCGAATCAGCCGACGCGGTTATTTCCATCATCGGTTCCTCAAGCTCGTCGGGCGAGGTCAACGATGCCGTGGTTTCCGTCATGGGCAGCAGCCGGGTGGAAGACGGCACCGTGGGCGGCGCGGTGGTTTCTGTCCTCGGCAACACCTATGTAAACAGCGAGGTGCGTGGTGAGGTGGTTGCCGTGCTGGGCAACGTCGAGCTCGGTCCCAAGGCCGTGGTGCACGGCGACGTCGTCCATATCGGTGGCCAGTTCAAGCGCGCCGAAGGCGCCGTCTTCAAAGGCAATGTCCAAGGGGTTGCCATCGCCGGCCGGCAGTTCGACTTCACCCCGCTGACCACCTGGTTCCACGAGTGCCTGCTGTATGGCCGTCCACTGGCCTTCCATCGTGACCTTATCTGGGCCTGGACCTTCGCGCTGGTGCTCCTAGGATTCTACGCGCTGATCGCGCTGATCGCTCCTTCGGGCGTGAACAAGTGCATCGAGACGCTCGAAGAGCGACCCGGTTCATCTCTGCTTGCGGCGCTCCTGACTCTGTTGCTGACGCCGGTGGCCTACATTCTACTGTCCCTGACGCTGGCGATCATCATCGGGTTCGTGCTCATTCCGGCACTGTCGCTCGGACTTTTCTTCGCCTCGATTTTCGGCAAAATCGTGATGCTGGCCTGGCTCGGCAAGCGCTTCACCAAGCTGCTCGGTGACGGCCCGCTGGCCCACCCGGTGTTCGGTGTGCTGATCGGCGGCCTGATCGCTCTCGGGCTCTACACGATTCCGGTGGTGGGCTTCCTCACCTACAAGCTGCTCGGCATCCTCGGTCTCGGTGTCGTGGTTTACACCATCATCCGGAAGATGAATGAAAACCGTCCGCCCAAGCCGGTGAAAACGCCGATGGCGGCGCGGGCTTCGGCGGTGCCAGCGGTCACTTCTGCCGCCGTGGTCGCACCCGAGTCCACCGAGGCTTTTGGCGCGGTGTCTCCGCCGGTGGTGCCCGTGGCGGCGACGCTCCCGCCGGTGATCTCAGCGGACACGCTGCCGCGCGTGGGCTTCTGGATCCGCGTCTTGGCCTCGCTGTTGGACTGCGTCATGCTGGGCATCGTCACGGCCATGTCCTCGTCGCTGTTCCACGGATGGCTTACCCCGGGCGGGAGTCTCCCGTTCTGGTTCGCGATCTACTGCATTGTCATGTGGGCCACCAAGGGCACGACTATCGGCGGCATCATCTGCGGTCTGAAGGTGGTGCGAATTGACGATCGGCCGCTGGACTGGAGCGTGGCCATCGTGCGGGCGCTCGGCGGCTTCCTCTCGCTGGCGGTCGCGGGGCTGGGTTTCGTCTGGGTGGCGTTCGACGACGAGAAGCAGAGCTGGCACGACAAGATTGCAGGCACGACGATCGTCAAGGTCCCGAAGGGCACGGCGCTGCTGTAAAACACGGGTTTCAGCCAACATTACGAGGCGGGGTATCGGCCCCGCCTTTTCGTTTGCCGAGTCCGGCGTTTCTCCCCTACAGCCTTGTAGCCTATGGCGAAAGCACTGGTCGGAATCATCATGGGCAGCTCCTCGGATTGGGAGACAATGCAGCATGCCGCGGCGACGCTGGATGCGTTGGGGGTTCCCTATGAGAAGCGAGTTGTCAGTGCGCACCGCACGCCGAAGCTGATGGTGAGCTACGCCGAGTCTGCCGAGCGTCGCGGGCTGAAGCTGATCATCGCTGGCGCCGGCGGCGCCGCCCACCTGCCTGGTATGACAGCCTCGCTGACCACCCTGCCCGTCCTCGGGGTGCCGGTGGAGTCGAAGGCCCTGAAGGGCCTAGATTCGCTGCTCTCGATCGCACAAATGCCCGGCGGCGTTCCCGTGGCGACCTTTGCGGTGGGCAAGCCCGGCGCGATCAACGCCGCGCTTTTTGCCGCCTCGCTGCTGGCCCAGAGCGACGCGCGCACGCAGCGGGCGTGGGAGAAATTCCGCACCGACCAGACCAGGAAGGTGCTGAAAACCAAGCTGCCGTGAGCGAAACGCAGGTGATTCCCGCAGGGAAAACGATCGGCGTGCTTGGGGGCGGCCAACTGGGCCGGATGCTGGCACAGGCGGCGACGCGGATGGGTTACCGCATGCACGTCTTTGAACCGCAGGCGAAGTGCCCCGCCGGAGCCGTCGCGGACAAAGAGGTCAACGCGGCCTACGAGGACATTGCGGCGCTGTCGGCCTTCGCCCGCGAGTGCGATGTGCTCACCTACGAGTTCGAGAACGTGCCGGCGGCACCCTTGCGGGCGATCGAACCGCTGACGAAGCTCTGCCCCCACTGGGGCGTGCTGGAAACGGCGCAGAACCGTTCGCGGGAGAAGAACTGGCTGAAGCGAAACGGATTTCCGCATGCGCGTTTTGCCGAGGTCGCCGCGGGTGGCGATCTGGAGAAAGGGATTCGCGAGGTGGGCGTGCCCTGTGTGGTGAAGACCGCCGACTTCGGCTACGATGGCAAGGGCCAGCTCAAGGTGATGGTGGAGACCGACGTGCCGGCCGCGTTGAAGCGGTTCTCCGGGCAGCCGGTGGTGATCGAGCAATTTGTGAATTTCACCTGCGAGGTTTCGGCGGTCGTGGCGCGTTCTGCAGCGGGCGAAATGCAGGTCTTTCCGATCGCCGAGAACATCCACACCAACCACATCCTGGATTTTTCGATCGTGCCTGCGCGGGTGGCCCCGGCGGTGACATGCCGGGCCGAAACCATGGCCAAGGAAATCGCCGAGCGTATCGGCCTCGTGGGCGTGCTGGGCGTCGAGTTTTTCGTGGGCCGGTCCGGCGAGGTCCTGGTCAACGAACTGGCCCCGCGCACGCACAACAGCGGGCATTACACGATGGATGCCTGCAACGTGTCCCAGTTCGAACAGCAGGTGCGCGCGATCTGCGGCCTGCCGTTGGTGAAGCCGGCGCTGAAGTCGCCCGTCGTGATGTTGAACATCTTGGGTGACGCCTGGGCCAAGGCTGAACCTGACTGGGCCGCTTTGCAGGCGCAGCCGGGAGCGCATCTGCATCTTTACGGGAAAGCCGAGGCTCGTCCCGGGCGGAAGATGGGGCATCTCAATGTGCTGGCGGCAGAGGTGGAGACAGCGTTGGCGAAAGCCCGCGCCGCCAAGGCCGGACTGTTCCGCTAACGGCGGATCGTGCCGCAGGCCTCGCGGTGCGACCAAATGGGCGCAAAAAAACTCCCGCCCTTGCGGGCGGGAGTCGGAAGTCAGGCGGTTGCCTTCGAATTAATACTCGAAGTTGGCCGAGAGACGGAAGTAGCGCGGACGCTGCCAAGCCGACGGGGTGCCGTAGGTGTAGTCCGTGCCGCCGGAGGCGTTCTGGTAGGTCTCAACAACCTCGGTGACGGCCTTGCCGTTGAAGATGTTGAAGGCATCCAGCTGGAAGGTCACACGCTTCTCGGCCCAGCTCGGGCGATAGACAAGCGAGAGGTTCGTGTTGAACACCCAGTCGGTGTTGCCCATGGTGCCACGGGGCACAGCAAAGTAGTCATTGCTGGTGCTGCCGCGGACCGGGTCATCGCGCCAACCGATCTTGTTGATCGGACGACCGGACGACAGGAGGATGTTGCTGCCGAGGGTCAGCTCGGGGGTGAGGGCATAGGAGCCAAACACCTTGAACTGGTGACGGCGGTCGTTCGGCAGGAAGCCGCGGGTGTTTTCCGTGGCCATCGGGCTGTCGAACAGGATGGTGATGCCGGCGTCGTCCTGACCGTTGTCGGAGAGCACCCAGCCCTCGTAGTTACCGTAGGACTGCGACCAGGTGTAGGAGAACGAGGCGTTCCACTTGCCGTCCCAGACCTTCTCGGCGAAGACCTCGAGCGCATAATACATGCGGCTGGCCTTCGGGTAACCGAGCATCTCGGCGGTGAGGGTGGCCTCTTCGTTGGCCTCGAGGGAGCCGTTCTCGTTGAAGTCCCAGAACATGTGGACGTCGCGACCCGGATTGGCGAGCACGTAGGCATGGTAGCCGGTGGCGTCGAAGCCGCCGAAGCCGTGGTCCTGCGCCCAAGCCGTCAGGGCATGGTCAACGATGATGTCGTCGATGGCGGTGCCGCTGATGATGCGGTGCGTGAAGCGGGCGCCGAGGGAGAAGTCCTTGTTCAGCGCGTGCTGGAAGCCGACGATGAACTCGTCCTGATACATCGGCTTGACGTCCAGATCCACGATGGCGCGGCGGTCCTTCACGGTGCCGTCGGAGAACACGTTGGTTCCGCCGAGCTGCGAGCCAATGACCGGGGTGCCGTCGGCGTTGACCGAGGTCAGCACGAAGTATTTCTCGGTGAAGAGCTCGCCACCGGCGAGGCGGACATTGGTGTTAGAGGCGATCGGGAGGTGATAACGGCCATAGTTGGCGAAGATCTTGGTCTTCTTGTCACCGCGGAGATCATAGGAGGCGGCCAAGCGGGGGGCTTTCTGGTCCTTGATCTTGATGAAGGTGTCGCCATCGCCGTTCAGATTCTCGAAGGACTCGTTACGAATGCCGAGACGGAGGTTCAGGCGGTCGTTGAGGAGGTTCCAGTTGTCTTCAAGATACCACGCATCGGACTTAACCTGGAAGGAGCCACCGTTCGAGTAAACGCGCTCACGAACCGCGCCGACGTTGGGGCCGGTGACGGTCACGCCGTTGATCTTGCCGGCATTGGAGCCGGAGGTCGGGATGGCGTAATAGCGGTAATAGACGCCGCCGGAGTAGAGCGAGAGATCTTCCGAGAGGTTGTCTTCACGGTCGAAGCCGGCGCGCAGGCGGTGGTTGCCCCACAGCTCAAACGGATACTCGAGGTCGAGACGGGTGGCCTCGCGCTCGTCGGAGGCGGTCGAGATCAGGAGGTTCGGGTTGCCCTGGATGTAAACGAGGCTGCCGGAGCGGCCGTCATAGATGAAGGGCTTGGCGTCTTCCGAGCCGCTGTCGGTGCGGTTCTGGGTGCTCTTGCCGAACATGGCCGAGACCTGGAGCTTGTCGAAGAACACGCCGGTGTATTTGCCGATGTGGGTCTTGCCGCCACGGTCGTAGTAGTTGGTCGCCGGGGTGCCGCTCACGACACCGGTCTGGTAGTTGAAGTCATACTCGTTGTCCACCTGGCGGGACTTGTCTTGGAAGCCGGTGTATTCGAGGCGGTGGCCGTCGAAGGGCGTGATGTCGATCTTGACCGCGTAGAAGGGGTCATCGACTTTGCGCTTCAGCATGCGGGTGCCGTTGATGATGGCGTCCTCGCGCTCGATGTTGCGGGCGTTGTAGAGGCCGTAGAAGAAGATCTTGTTCTTCCAGATCGGGCCGCTGGCCCAGACGTTGGCCTGCCACTCCTGCCAGTAGTCGGCGCTGTTGTAAACGAGGGGCGTGCGAACGCCGGAGGCATTGTTGAAATAGGAGTCGGGAGCGTTTTCGCGGCCGACATCGGGCTGGAAGTAAAGATTGGCGCCCGCGTGGAACTCGTTGGAGCCGCTCTTGGTGGAGGCGTTGATCACGCCACCGGTGGAGCGACCGAACTCGGCGCTGTAGCCGCCGGTCTTGACCTCGAATTGGTTGTAGAACTCGAAGGGAATATCAGCCGGATCGAGACCGTTACGGAAATTGCTGATGTTGAAACCGTTGACGAAGTAGGCGTTTTCAGCAACCGAGGCGCCACCGAAGGAGGCGAGATTGCCGAAAGCCGTATCGCCCAAGGTCGTGCCAGGGGCCAGCAAGGCAACCGCCGTGGGGTTACGCGCAACGGGCAGGAGGTCGAGGGTCTTCTCGTTGAAGACAGCCACGGTTTCCGTGCTACCGAAATCGATCGGATTGACCGAGAGACCGCCCACCACGAACTTCTCGAGTTCAAGCACCTCGCTGCCGGAACCGACCAGCGTGTTGGAGCCGATGGAAACAGAGACATCCTTGGTCACGGTGTTACCGCCTTCGGTATAGGTGACCTTGTAGTTGCCGGGAGGAAGAGCGCCGATGCGGAAAGAACCGTCCGAGGCGGCGGTTACGTTGCGCTTAGAACCGGTCTCGACGTTTTCCGCGGTGATGCTGGTGCCGGCCGCGGCTTTGCCGTAAACGGCACCAGCGGTGCTCTGGGCGTAGACCGTCGTGCTGGTCACCGAGAAGGTGAGCGCGAGCGCGGTCGCCATTGTAAAAGCACCCGCCGAGTGGCGAATGCGCATGAGTGCACGAAGCACTCCGTTATTCCTAACGGAACGAGCGTTCATAGTTAGTAGTAGTGTGTTGTGTTAGGACAAAGCGCCGCTTTTCGGCGGCCGCTCTGTAGTGTGTTCGAGTGGGAAGAAACACGGCTGTGTCATACATTCAACCTGAAATTTTAGCGTTTCGTCGCAAAATTGACGCCGCTCAACCTGCCGTAATTTGTAAACACAGGGCTTTTAGACCATAATCCACACAGATTTTTTGTCGTCCGATGACAGATCGGGCAGGCCTCGTTTGGGTGCTTTGGCCCCGAGTAGTTTCATCCGACGCGCAGGCAGCAGGGATTTGGATTGGACCCCATCGGTGAGGGTGACGTGACTCAAGCGCAGCTGCCCAACCCCCGAAACACGCAGGCGCAGACTCGTGGCGATATCGGCAAGGGGAATACTGAAAAGACGTGTGATTTTTGCCTGTGGGCGAGCGGCGTGCGAGCGAAACTCTATGGTGTAGCGACTCGCCAGCTCCACCCACCCGCCGTCCGTATTCATTTGTTCTGCAATGATTTTCTGAACGGCCGGAGCGAAGTTGTGCACGCGAAGATGCAGTTGCCACGCTCCGCAGACCGGGGTGGAACCGTGGAGCATGTCGGGGCGCCGGAGGGCCTGTTGCAGCCAGCGACGCCACGCAGCCAGTCGCGTTCGGTCACGTTGCAGTAAGTCGGCATTTTGTCCGCTGCGGGTGCGCTCCCGGGTGCGTGCCCACATGCCGTGGGCTGCACGCCAACCTAAATTAATGTGGCTGGTAAAATCACGGACGGACTTAAGGGCGTGGGCCATCTCGACCCGAACCGACTTCGAGTCGCCCTTGGCAACCAAGCGACGCCAACGAAAGAGGTCCTTGGCCGCCTGTCGCACGAAGACATCGCGACGGGCCAGATAGAGCCGAAAGGCCAGACTGGCTGAAAATACCGGCGGCCAGTCATAAGAACCGGATAACAATCGTTCGAAGAATTTAGCCTCGGTTGCGTAAGCTTTGAGGGATTCCTCGCCCGCAAAAACATCCCACCGCTCGTTGATCTGCCAGCGGGCATAGCCGGCGAAGGCGTGCGTGTCGGCTGCGAGCAGGGCGCGGGCCTGCGGGCGGGCGTTGGGGGAACCGAGCGCTCGTTCCAAGCCACGGGCGAGCATCGTGGTGGAGTCGTCATGGTCCGGTTCCAGCCAGAGGTTGGCCGCGGCGGCGTCCACGACGGTGCTCGTTTCCAGCGCGAGCCGGTAGGCTTCCCACGATGTGACCAGCATCCCGTCGGCGCGAACCGCTTGGCAGCGTTGCCACCAGGAGCGGATGTTGGCCAAGCGGTCACCAAAGACCGGCATCGGCTCGTAACGGAAAGCGCCGTTCATTGGGCAGCCGTAGTAGCGGATGCGCTGCTTCTTGAGTGCGGGATGAAGGTCGCGCTCGGCGAAATTGAAAAACTCCACGCGCGGCTTCCGGTTAAACGGGTAATAATACCAGTCGTAGGCGGTGATTCCGGCCGGAAGCTGCGGAATCGCCTCGGGCACGAAATAGAGCATATCGGCCCAGAGGCCCATCTGCAGCCCAAGTCCTTCGACGAGCTTGTGCAGCCGGTTGACGTGGCCGGCGAAGTGACCGCCAAGGCCGAGGCGCGCCACTTCCTCGCGACAGCGCGGGCATTTGCCGAGGTGAAACGATTCGTCGAGGCCGACGTGGACCTTGCCGGCGGTGCAATACGGGGCCATGTCGCGCAGCAGTTTCCCGGCGACTTCCAGGGTGCGCGGGTGAAGCGGGCAGATCTGGCCGCTGACGAGCGCGTCGCCACGTTCGTTGCGCAGCTCGTTGAGGTCGCGCAGGTCGGGATGTTTGATGAGATACTGGGTGTGGCCGAGCAGATTGACGATCGGCACGACGCGGATGCCGCACTGGGCCGCGGTCAGCACCAGTTCGCCGAGTTCTTCGTAAGTGTAGGCATCTTCGCGGCCGATGCCAGGCAGGCTGGGGTAGTGGACGGCGTCTTCCAGATGCAGGTAAAGCTCCTCGTAGCCCCAACGCGCGTAACGGGGGAGCTGCTTCTTGAGGAAGTCGAGACGCTCGACCTGCCGGGCGAGGTCCCACTGGAAGGCGCGGATCATCACGCGGATTCAGGCGGCGTGGTCCGTGTGGCGCAACCAACGAAAAGGGCCGGCATGCGCCGGCCCTCGAAAACTGCGGTGATGTGGAGGCTCAGCCGCGCTTCTGCGCGATGAGCTGCTCGAGCTTCACGATGTCAGCCGAGAACAGGCGGATGCCCTCGGCGGTCTTCTCGGTCGCCATGGCGTCCTCGTTGACCGCGAAGCGGAAGCCCTTCTCGTCGAAGCTGACCTTCTTGAGGTTGGCGCCGGCGGCCGCCTTGGCGTCGAGTTTGCGGGCGACGGGGGCCTCGCTCTTGGCGAGTTCGGCGAGCAGCGTCGGGGCGATGGTGAGCAGGTCGCAGCCGGCGAGATCGAGGATTTCGCCGGTGTTGCGGAAGGACGCGCCCATGACCTCGGTCTTGTAGCCGAATTTCTTGTAGTAGCTGTAGATCTGGGTGACGGAAACCACGCCCGGGTCCTTGGCGCCGGCGAAGTCGGCGGTCGGGGCCTTGGCCTTGTGCCAGTCGAGGATGCGTCCGACGAAGGGCGAGATGAGCTGGATGCCCGACTCGGCGCAGGCCACGGCCTGGGCAAAGCTGAAGAGCAGGGTCAGGTTGCAGTGAATGCCTTCCTTCTCGAGGGTTTCGGCGGCCTTGATACCTTCCCAGGTGGACGCGATCTTGATGAGCACGCGGTCGCGGGAGATGCCGGCCTTTTCGTAGAGCGCGATGATCTCGCGGGCCTTGGCCAGCGTGGCGTCACGGTCGAAGGACAAGCGCGCGTCCACCTCGGAGGAGACGCGGCCGGGGACGATTTTGAGGATCTCCAGGCCGAAGACGACGAGCAGGCGGTCGATCACCTGATCGAGGCGGGCGGTGGAGCCGGCGTCCTTGATGGCCTTGTCGAGGAGGGCGGAATACTCGGGCATCGCGGCGGCCTTGAGGATCAGGCTGGGATTCGTCGTCGCATCGCGCGGCGCGAACTGCTTCATGCTGGCGAAGTCGCCGGTGTCGGCGACGACCGTGGTGAACTGCTTAAGCTGGTCGAGTTGGTTCATGGCGTGGGAGGGGAATCTTTACGGCTTCGGGATGGGCGCGTAAATAGTTTCGCATCCATTCAATCCCTGACAGTTCGTCATAAAACGCGCCGTCGAGCTGCGATTCGAACGCCGCATCGAGTGCCGGCTTGAAGTGCGGGCCGGGATGGCAACCGAGCGCGATGAGGTGGCGGCCGAGCACAATCGGCTTGGGCGCAGCATGTTCGAGCGCGAGTTTTTGCGCGGCGACGCGCAGATGGCCGAGGCGTTTTTCCGTTTCGGCCGATACGAGCGGGGGTCGGCCGAGGTGGTCGGCACGCATCACGGCCATCAGGTCGTCGAGCGTGGCGGGGGCGACTTTGCGCGCCAGGCGGCGCACGGTCGTGTCGCGGTATTCTGACGGGCCGTCGTGGTGGAGCAGGTGGTTTACGACGAGCGGGCGGACGTATTCGATCAGGCCGTGCGGGGCGCCGATGCGCTGGAGGAAAGTTTCGGCCAGAGGGCCGCCCGCCGCCTCGTGTTCGGGGCTGGTCCAGCGAATTTTGCCGCGACGTTCGGCCTGTTTCGTGGTGACGGCTTTGCCGAAATCGTGGGCTAGCACGGCCAGCGAAAGCAAGCGGCGCGTCTCGGGGGTGCCGGACTGCCAGGAGTCGAGCTTCACCAACGCATCGAGGCAGTGGCCGGTGTGCACGAAGACGTCGCCTTCCGGGTGCCATTCCGGCTCCTGCGGCACGCCGTCGAGCGCGGCGATTTCGGAGAAATGCTGCAGCCAGCCGGTCTGCTTGAGCACGAAAAGACCGAGCGAGGGTTTGGTGGACTTGGTCGCCCATTTCTCCCACTCGCCCCACACGCGTTCGACGGCGAGTTCGGCGTAGGTGTCGCGGATGGAGCGGCAGAGTTCGACCGTCTCGGGAGCCAGCGTGAACTCAAAACGTGCGGCGAACTGAAACGCCCGCAGCACGCGCAGCGGATCCTCCGTGAAGGCCGCGCTCGTGTGCCGCAGCACCTTCTTCTTCAGGTCGTCGGCTCCACCATGAAAATCGAGGATGCGGTCCTCCAACGGATCGTAGGCGATGGCGTTGACGGTGAAGTCGCGCCGCGCCGCCGCCTCGGCCTCGGTGAGGCTGGAATCTGGCGAGACGGCAAAGCCGCGGTGGCCGGCGCCGGTCTTGGATTCGCGACGTGGAAGCGAGAAATCGTATTCCGTTCCCCCGATCCGCACCTTGAGCACGCCGAAGCTGCGGCCCACGAGGTCGGTCGGGCCGAACGGCCCCAGCGCCCGCCCCAGCGCTTCGTAGTCGAGCCCATACACCTCGATGTCGAAATCCTTCGGTTCCAACCCGAGCAACCAGTCGCGCACACAACCCCCGACCAAGCGCGGCCGTCCGCCCGCGGAACGCAGGGCAGCCAGGGCGGCGTGCAGGGGTGGGGGGATTTTCATGCGTCAGCTTTGCGCCAGGCCGACCAACCTAGCATAGCCCAACCCGCCAGAAGAAACAGACCGCCCAAGGGTGTCACGGGCCACAGGGCTTTAACCGGACCGCCCAAGGCTATCCAATAAAGAGAGCCCGAAAAACAGGCTACGCCGCCCAGCCAAGACCAGCCAATCTTGCTGGCCAGCGGCAAAGGCCGTCCCGCCAACGCCAACAGAGCCACCGCATGGACCAATTGGTAAAAAACCGCCGTCTTCCAGTTCTCGATATGGTTGCCAGCTTCCAAGACGGCCTTGAGTCCATGGGCTCCGAAGGCTCCTAAGGCTACACCCGTGAAACCGAGGATCCCGGCGGTGAAGAGGAGGCGCTGAGAGCTCATGAAACGGACTGTGGGGAGCTCTGACGGGAAAACAAACCTGCTTTGAGGTCAAAATTGTGAATAACAGCCTCGGTTTGTCCGCGCATTAAGCGCCTGACTGGTGCGCAGGTTGTCGCTTGCTGCTCCGGGCGCAAAAAATGTGAAACCTTGGGTTGACAGGGGTAGGGCGAATCTTTCCCTTGGGCCCCTTTCCGCAAATGAAAACCTATCTGGCCAAGAAAGAGACCGTGCAGCCCAAGTGGTATCTGATCGATGCCGAAGGCAAGGTGCTGGGCCGTCTCGCCGTTAAAGCCGCCAACATCCTCCGCGGCCGTCACAAGCCCACTTACACGCCCCACGTCGATACCGGTGATTTCGTTGTCGTCATCAACGCGAGCAAGGTCGCCCTCACCGGCAAGAAGGAAGAGGTCACCGAGTATATGTCGTTTTCCGGCTACGTCGGCGGCGAGAAATACCGCAAGCTGGCCGATGTCCGCACCAAGAAGCCCGAGTTCATCATCAAGCAGGCCGTCAAGGGCATGCTCCCGAAGAACCGCCTCGCCGCCAAGATGCTGACCAAGCTCCGGGTGTTCCCGGGTGCCGCCCACGACCACGAGGCCCAGAATCCCGTCAAGATCTAAGGAAATCCATGAGCGCTGAATCCTCCGTTTACCTCGGCACCGGCCGCCGCAAGACCTCCACGGCCCGCGTCCGCCTCGTCGCCGGCTCCGGCCAGCTGTCGGTCAACGACCGCAAGTTCGAGACCTACTTCACCCACGAAAACTTCGTGCGCCGCGCCATCGCCCCGCTGACGACCGCCGACGCCAAGGACAAGTTCGACGTGTTCGTGAACGTCGCCGGTGGCGGCATCAGCAGCCAGTCCGGCGCCGTCGCCCATGGCATCGCCCGTGCCCTCCTGAAGTTCAATCCCGAGCTCCGCGTCGGTCTCAAGAAGGCCGGTCACCTCACCCGTGACCCCCGCGAGAAAGAGCGCAAGAAGGCCGGCCAGCCCGGCGCCCGCAAGCGCTTCCAGTTCTCCAAGCGCTAAGCGCTTACTGGAATCCCTCTCACCCAAGCGGAGCGCCTCGCGGCCTCCGCTTTTTTGTTGGCGCACGGTCACACGGAAACTTCTCGATTCCCCCGCGGGAATTCTTAACTCTCTCCTCTCACTTACATGAATGTCGGCATTGTCGGCGCGTCGGGTTACTCCGGCGAAGTTCTCGTCAAACTCCTCCTTGGCCACCCGCAGGTCCAGCTGACAGCGGTCACCTCACGCCAGCACGCCGGCAAGGCCGTGGCCCAGGTCATTCCGTCGCTCCGCGGCACCGCCGCCGAGCGGCTGAAGTT